>JANMKA010000138.1:0-31814 GCA_031371765.1 Blastocatellia bacterium | reverse complement strand
AGTCTTTCACTTCAACTTTCGGCAAAACTTCGACGTTGACCTTCACTGAGATCGGTTCTTCACCAAACTTCTCGAGTCCGGCAGCATTCTCGAGTTCGACGTCCGGTTCTTTAACGGCGTTCAGCTCGTGCTTGTCTATCGCCTGATTTACCGCATCCGGGATTAGGTGCTGTAAGACTTCGGCACGAATCTCACTCTTGAAGCGATTGCGTACAACGGCACGAGGCGCATGCCCCGGACGAAAGCCCGGAACGCTCGCTTGTTTCGCATAACGATCGCTAATCTCGTCGTAGCTCTGCTTGATCGCCGCCGGGTCAATCTCAATTTTTATCTCTTTGCGTGTTGGAGAGAGGTCTACAAATTCTGTTTTCATTTAGTGTTTCGAATAATCATTTTCTTAAAAATAGCAAACAGCAAACAGCCGGGACAGGAATCGGCGCCGGGACAGGAGTTATGAATTGTCCGTTGGTTTGGCTGTTTGCGGTTCACTGTTCACTGTTTACTCCTTAGTTTGCTGTTTAGTCGTTGGTGCGAAAGGGGGGACTCGAACCCCCACACCTTTCGGTACCAGATCCTAAGTCTGGCGCGTCTGCCAATTCCGCCACTTTCGCATTTTTCGATCACAATAAATCAACTTCGTTGGCAAAAAAAAGAATATCACGCAGAGCGGCTTTCGTCACAAAGGGGAATGCTATTTGCAATAGGATGCTTAAACCGATTGATATTGTGCGCTAATAAAACGCGCGGGGGTGCAGATGGGTATTCAAAGGTCAGTAGCGGCAATCCGAGAGCAGGCGATGGAGGCTCTTCAGCAATCTACAACAATGTTGGAAGTTGCTTCTAACCTGTTAGATGCTGGGAATCGTGAAGAAGCAATCCGCTTAAAGGATGAGGCGCGTGTTAAGCGTAACGTTTCCGTATGGCTGATGAGTGAAGCGAACACTTTGGAAAGCGCAAAACTGCGGGACGTCCGATTACAGCAGCAGCCGACGGGGTACAATGTTCAGCATAAGTCAGCAGCCTGACTGGAAAAGTGCGTTTTTCACACAACGCGGTAAGTTGTTTTCGTTTGGCCCAGAAAATCCTTGCCGGTTTCTTTCGTGACCAGGCCGGCGCGTTCCAACTCAAAGTACGCGCGTTGGATCTCACCTTTATCAACAGAGAGTTTTTGCGCGAGCGCGGCCGGGGCAGGAAGGCTCTCGCCAGTGGTCACATCTTTGTCACGAATCTGAGTTTCAATTTGTTCGCGCACCTGGGCGTAGACAGGGCCAGTTGATAAGTTTTTTAACTCGATGTTCATAAGTGGCACTTGTAAGACAGACATTCCTGTCTGTCTATCTTTTCGTTCTCAGTAACAGACAGGCTGGAAAGCCTGTACCATTCACAGCGTTCTCGTGACCTTCGACAACGAACGCGGTTGGTCGGGATCCAATCCTTTCGCTTCAGCCAGCAAGGCCGCAAACAGTTGGCCGGGGATTATATAGGGAATTGGCGCGACAAACTCAGCAATTTCTTTCGGCATGACGATCGCCCGCGTGCAACTCGCGGCCGCTTCCAGATCGCTGGTTATCACCAAAGAGTCCGCGCGCAACTCACGCAACCGCCCAATCAAGCTTTTCACTCCCGGCAACATGACGCCCGGCGGCGCAAATAGAATGACCGGAAAGTGACGTTCGACCATCGCCACTGGGCCATGTAAAAAGTCAGCGGACGAAAAACGCTCGGCGACAACGTAACACGTCTCCATTAACTTCAACGCCAGCTCGTATGCATTCGCATACGCCAGACCGCGCCCAACGACAACGCAGTTTTCCATGAAAACGTAACGTTGGACCAATTCAAGAATTGCCGGCTGCTGTTCGAGCGCGCGCGCAGCGAAGTCGGGAATAGTGTCGCAGGACCAGGCCGGTTTAGTTTCAGCCAGCGCTTCAGCCAGCAAGTAAAAGAGCAACATCTGCCCCGTAAAAGTTTTCGTGGCCGCAACCGAGCGCTCGCGTCCGCCGTGCATCAACAAAGTCTCAGCGACGACGTTGACCATCGCCGACGCCGGTTCGTTTGTTATGCCGACCGTGTAGGCGCCCCCGGCGCGTGCATTCTCGAGCACTTCATTGATGTCTTCGCCTTCGCCGGATTGAGAAACGCCAATAACCAGCGCGTGTTGCAGCTTGAGTTTGGCGTGATAGAGGGTGTGAACGGAAGGCGCGGAAAGCGACACCGGAATGCCGGTTGTGATCTCCAAAAGATAACGACCAAACAAAGCGGCATTGTCAGAACTGCCGCGCGCGACGAGAACGATCAGATCGATGTCACGCTGTTTGAGCAACGCCCCGAGGCGCGCGAGCTTCGGCCGTTCCGCTTGAATGGTGCCGGCCAGCGCCGCTGGTTGTTCCGCAATCTCCTGAAGCATTAGCGACAAAGTTGGTTCTCCGCGTTGAATCGTATTGATAACTGTACAGCATCGCAAGCGTCTTGCTTTACGGCTGCATGCGAAAATCGGCACCCAAGCAGTGTCGAGGGCCTTCCCTCCCGCATGTGACTTTCAGGCAACGGCTGCGTAGAATTCGAAACGTGAAAAATGATCCGGTAACGCTAAAACAAATTGCGGAAGTGACCGGCGGAAAACTGTCCGGCGCTGCGGGTGCGGTGGTAAGTGACGTGACTCATGATTCGCGGCGCGCGGGCCCGGGCAGCTTGTTTGTGGCCGTGCGCGGTGAATTGTTTGATGCGCACAAATTCGTGCCGCAGGTTATCGAGCAGGGCGCGCTTGGTGTCATTTCGGAATTGGATCATCCCGCGGAATTGCAGTCGGGAAGGGGGCATGCCCCCGCTGAGTTCGCCTGGCTGCAGGTTGAAAACGTGCGACGCGCGATGGCGCTCGCCGCCGCCGAAGTTCACCATCATCCTTCGCGAGAATTGCAATTAGTCGGTATCACCGGAACCAACGGTAAGACCACAACCGCGTATTTGATCGCATCGATTCCGGAAGCGGCGGGCGAGCCGGTGGCCATGACGGGAACGGTTGAGTATCGTCTCGGTGCCGAACGGCGTAAAGCTGACCGTACCACGCCCGAAGCAACGGACATGCAGCGGCTGCTGCGCGAAGCGGTTGAGGTTGGATGCCGGACTGCGGTGATGGAGTGTTCGTCCCAGGCGATGGATTTTCATCGTTGCGATGCGCTCGAATACGCTGTTGCAGTTTTTTCCAATCTCACTCGCGATCATCTCGATTATCACAAGACGATGGAGAACTACTGGTACGCAAAGCAGCGTCTATTTGATGGCCGTTTAGGATCAAAACCGCGCGTGTCGGTCATCAACGCCGATGATCCATACGGAGTTGAACTGGCCGAACGGTTGGAGCAGGAAGGCGCGCGCGTTGTTAGTTACGGGGTCACAAGCGAAGCGGAGGTTACAGCTCGCAATCCGGAGTTTTCTTTGGACGGTATGAAGTTCAACTTGCGAACGCCTGCCGGCGAGCGCGAATTTCATTCGCCGCTGGTTGGTCCACCGCACATTTACAACACGCTGGCTGCAGTCGCCAGCGGTTTGGCGCTTGGTTACGAACTCGAGGTCATCACGCGCGCTCTCGAAAAGTGCACCGGCGCGCCGGGACGTTTTGAACGCGTCGAGCATGATAATGATTTCGCGGTGGTCGTTGATTACGCGCACAGCGACGATGCTTTGTTGAATGTACTGCGCACGGCTCGCGAAGTGACCAAGGGAAAAATTATTACCGTGTTTGGTTGCGGCGGGGATCGCGATCGCAGCAAACGCGCGCCGATGGGTGAAGCAGCCGCGAGCCTCAGCGATGTTGTTATTCTGACTTCCGACAATCCGCGCACGGAAGACCCGGAACAAATACTTGCCGACGCTGAACTCGGAATCAAAGAAACCGGCAAGCCTTATCGCATGATTGCGGATCGCCGCGCTGCGATTCATCAGGCCGTGGCCGAAGCGCGTAGCGGCGACCTGGTGTTGATAGCCGGCAAAGGGCACGAGGATTATCAAATAATCGGCCGCGAAGTCTTTCATTTCGACGACAAAGAAGTCGCGCGCGAAGCATTGGCGCAGGTTAGAAATTGAGCAGTTTAAGACATCGTTTCCCACTTCCCGTCGCGCTGATCCTTTGCCTGCTCGGTTTTTCAGCCTGCCAGAAGGTACCAGCGCCGACGAGTGTCGAGGCAGCCAAGCCGGCGCCGACGGTGCGCCGAGAACAAAAATCTTCGCCGCAGCAAAGTGAAACGTATGGACCACCGCGCGTGCTGGGCCGGCTCGACGATGCGGCAATCAATGAAAGCAGCGGCATCGTCGCTGCGCGCGCCAACCCCGGACTCTACTGGACGCACAACGATTCCGGAGATGGTCCAAATATTTATGCACTCGCTGAAGACGGAGCGCGGCGCGGCACCTGGCGAGTGAAAGGCGCGTCGGCGCGCGATTGGGAAGACATCGCGGCTGGGCCTGGGCCGCAGGCTGGAGTTAGTTATCTCTACATTGGCGACATCGGCGACAACCAAGGAAGGCGCAGTGAAGTAATTGTTTATCGAGTTAAAGAGCCAACTATCAGGCCGGCTGACTCCTCGTCCGACAAACTCAAACCGCTCGTCACCGAAGATGCGGAAGCTATTCGCTTGCGTTACCCCGACGGCGCGCATGATGCCGAATCTTTGCTGGTCCATCCGGTAACCGGCGACGTTTTTATCATCAGTAAAATTCCTTTTGGAAACCCGTCAGTCTACAAGGCCGCCGCACCGCTAAACCCAAATGGACCGGCGACACTCGAGCGGATAGCTGAGTTGAACATCCCCACTATTTTTGGTGGCTTGGTGACCGCAGGCGATATTTCGCCGGATGGATTGCGAGTAGCGCTGTGCGACTACGTCGACGGTTATGAGTTGGCCTTGGCCGACGCGCGCGCGCCGTTTGATCAGATTTGGCAACAACCACTGAAGGCGCTCGATTTGGGAAAGCGCAAGCAGGGTGAGGCGATTGCTTATCGTCTCGATGGTCGAGCGTTGTTGGCTTCCAGCGAAGGCACGCATCCACCGCTGATTGAAATCGTGCGGCGCTGACAATGAGAGCGTTCGACGATTATTGCTTTCCGCGACAACTATTCTTGATCTTTTGCCCGCCGCTCCCACAACCAATAGACCGGCAATCCGAGCGCGATTAGCCCGATGCCTGCTATTGGCGGGTTACGCACCAGCACTCCCAATCCGCTCAGCAATTGACCGTGCAACAAGCGGGTCACCGCGTCGGAAAAATCCGCGCGCGCTCCTAATAATGTAGTTCCAAGGATCAGCGCCGTAGCCAGCAGAAAGAGAATGGGAACTATCGGATAACCCCAGGCGCGATAGGGTCTGTCGGCTTCCGGAAGTTTGCGGCGCAGAATGAAGACTGCCGCGGTGACCAACCCATAAAATATCCAGAGACCGAAGATGGCGTAGTCAGTCAACGTATCAAACGACGAGGAAAACGCCACCACCAGAATGCAGGCCCAAACTGCCTGCACGATGAGCGCGCCGGTGGGCACATGTGTACGCGGGGAAACGCGAGACAGGCTGCGCACGAATAAACCATCGCGAGCCATCGCGTAAGGGACGCGAGCGCCAGTCAGAATCGACGTGTGCAGCGTGCCGAAAGTTGATGAGAGTAAAGCCGCCGCGATGAAACTGATTGCAAGTGGGCCGAGAAACTGTTTGGCGACTTCGGTGGCCACGGAAGACTTGGTTGAGATGCTGGCTATCTCAGTCGGCGAGAGCGCGTAGAAATAAGCAACGTTGGCGAGCAGATAAAGCCCCATGATAAGAATCGTGCCGCCAATAAGAGCGCGAGGAAGATTCCGTCCCGGATTCTGAACCTCACCCGCGACCAGAGTTACGTTGTTCCAACCGTCGTAGGCCCATAACGCCCCAAGCATCGCCGCAATGAAACCGCCGAAGCCAAAGCGCGCCGCTGCGCCGACGCCTTCGCAAGTCCCGCCCACATTTGCCATCAACAGGTGTGACCAGTCGGCGCTACGCGCAAATAAAAACGCACCTATCCCGACCAACAGGACCAGCGCGATCTTAATTCCAGATAAGACTGTCGCCACTCCGCCACTTACTTTGACGGCCAGGCAGTTAATGCCGGTGACGATCAGTATCGCGAGCAAGGCGACCACCTGAAGTTTTCCGAACGGCACCGGATGGCCCAACACGGTAGTGGAAAAGAATTCGCCGGCGAGCGAGCCGCCGATCATGATGTTTAGGAAGAGTGCGAATTGGACGCCGAGCGCTGCTTGCGAACCGGCCTTGCCGATGAAAAACGACATCCACCCGAAGAGAAAACTCCAACGCCGCCCATAGGCCTCGCGCATGAAGACATACTCACCACCGGCCTTCGGCATCATTGCCGCCAATTCCGCATAACTCAACGCGCCAGCGAGCGAAAGCAAGCCGGCGACAACGTAAACGAGGAGCACCATCTTTGGCGTGCCGACATTGCAGGTCATGACGCGGGCTTTGAGAAAGACGCCGGTGCCGATGACGTTGCCGATCACAATAGAAATCGCAGCGATCAGGCTGAGGCCGCGGACTAACTGGTTCGTGCTAACGGACATGAATGATTAGGTCCAAAGTCCAAAGTCCAAAGTCCGATTGATTAGCGGTATTTACTTCCTTTAGGTTCTGACCTGTTGAGGTACTTCATTAGACCAGAGATCAACCGACCAATTTCATCAGCCTCGTTGAATAATCGTTCAAACAAGTCTTGCGAGAGATATTCCTGATCCGTCGCAATGTAGAGCTGCGCACGAACCTCACCACATGAACCCTTGGCCACCGCCAGAAACTGTAAGAACTCCTTGTCTCCCCCTCGCTCGAACCCCTCTGCAATATTCGACAGTATCGAGATTGACGCCCGTCGAATCTGGTCCTTCAAGCCAAAGTCTCGAGTGAAACTCCCTGCGGCAGTCGCCTTGTAGATTCCATTTGTTAATCGCCGGGCTTTCTTCCACGATTCAAGGTCCTCAAACTTTTTAATTCTCATAACATTCACCTCCTGAACAATGGAAAAGGGTGAAGGTTAACGGTCGAGCAGCAATAGCGGACTTTGGACATTGGCCTTTGGACACTGGACTTCTTTACCAGACATCATTCGTCACCAGGTCGTCATACGTATCCCGCCGGCGAATCAGCTCAGCGCTGCCGTCCTTGCCGATCATCACCGCCGCCGGCAATGGCCGCCCGTTGTAATGAAACATCTGGGCCAGCGAGTAAGCCCCAGAGTTGAGCAGCGCCAAAACCTCGCCAGGCTTTACATCCGCCGGCAGTCGCCGATAATCCGGCAATCTTCCTTCGCGCTCAATATCGAAATAGACATCGCCCGAATCGCACAGCGGTCCGGCAACTTTGTACTCCTGCACGTGCGGTTCGCCGGCGCGGCTCGCGGAAATCAGGTGGTAGTACCACTTGTAATTGTTCATCGACAACATGATGTTGTAGCCCGCGTCCGTCAGCAGCCAAACGTCACCAGTCTCCGGACGCTGCTTCATGTTGAGAACAGTTGTTAAGACAAGACCCGCATCGGCGATGATGCTGCGGCCGGGCTCCAACAGGATCGTGGTTTGCTCCAGCAGATGTTCCGCGCCCGCCGCGCGCGCTGACTCGCGCGCTACGCGCAACGCTTCCGCCAGCACAACTGCGGGCTCAAGGTCGGCGCCCAGCATGTCGCGCTCATGTTCCGGCAATTGATCGGCTTGCGAACGATCGCGCAGGTAGTTCACCGGAATTCCCCCGCCTAGGTTGATGTGTTCGAGCTTGTGGTCGGTTTCGCTGTGAATCGCGACCAGATGTTCCCACATGCTGCGAAAGGCTTCGGCGAAAGGTTCGACGTCGGGCGTTTGCGATCCGACGTGAATATGAATGCCGCACACCTGAATCAGATCCGGGTTTTGCAAGCCACGCCGAAAAGCTTCTAAAACTTCAGATGACGAAATGCCAAACTTCGAGGTCAACAGAGCGGTTTGCAATCCCAGATGCGAACGTGTGCCGATTTCCGGAACCAGACGCAAAGTTATGCGCGCCGGCTTTGCAGCACTAATGCCGTTCGCCGCTGAAACACGCTTGACGGCTTCTTCCACCAAACCGATTTCGTAAATTGAGTCGACATTGATGGCATGAATTCCCGCGCGCACCGCGTCATCAAGTTCGCCTGCGCTCTTGCTGGTGCCGTTAAAGATAATTTGGTCCGCACGAAAACCAATGCGCAGTGCTTTGAACAGCTCGCCGCCGCTGTTGACCTCAACGTCGATGCCCGAATCCAGCACCGTTTTCAACACTGCCATGTTCGAGTTTGCCTTCGAGGCATAGAAGAACCGGATCGGATGATCGACCGAGGCGGCCGCGCGCTGCAACCGTTCGATGTTTGATCGGATACGCGGTTCCGAGAAAACGAACAACGGCGAGTCGTACTGCTTGATGAGGTCGAGGGCGTCAGCGCCGTTGATGTTGAGCCGGCCATCGCGGACTTGGAGATAGTCTGAAATAGTCCAGGCAGGACTTGCAGAGGCAACGCTAGATGACATCACTCACGCTTTCAAGAAAAAAGTTATTAAGAATTCGAGCGAAGATAGACCGCGCTTGTTAACGCGTCAAGCATCGTGTAGGACTTGTGACTATTTCGAGTGATCGGCCGTTAGGTTTGGCTCCGCCGACTGACGGCAAAGCCGAGGCTAACTGCCGAGCTTCCGCAACACTTCCCGAATCTGTTTGTAATGCCGTTGCTCGTGATAGCTGACGAAAGACACGGTGGCAACGCCGTCAATCTCGCCAAGGAATGGATGTTTGAAAACGATTCGCCGAAAGCGATCTTTGCCGTGAGTGGCGCAAAGTGTTTTCAAATCATTGCGTGCGCGATTGTAGTTCGCGATCGCCGCTGCTTTGCCGGCGATTTCACTAGCTGCAGCCGAGGCCGTGTTGGTTTCGGGATTAACAGCCTGCGGCGCTTTGACGCGCAGCAGTCGGGAGGAAACGATCAACGTCGGCACGAACCGCCGAAGAAAACTTACCTTTCGTGGCGGCCGGGAAACTTCTTTCTCAAGGTCCTTGACCACGCGATCTTCAACCAGGGCCAGATGCTGAATGATTTGCGCGACACTCCAGCTAGCGGCGGCTGGTGGTTGCGCGAACACCACTTCATCCAACGGCGCCACGGTCGCCATTAGTTTCTGGTGCACTCGGTCCAGTCTTTTTAGCACGCGCTCCATAAAGAGTTGCGAGAATCCGCAACGCCCGCGTCAGCGAACGAAGCTATAGGTGATGACTCCAATCACTTGCACTGGCTCGCCAATCAGCAGCGTCGGCGGGAATTTTGCTTGCGTTGCTGCATTCACGCTGACCTGCTGCAATGCGGGTGGTCCCGACACGGCGCCCGCGGAAATGACGTTGCCCTGTTCGTCAATTGTTACCCGAACCACAACAGTACCGGCCGTGCCGGCAGCTTTCGCCGCCGCCGGATATTCAGGTTGCGGCAGGAACAGAGCTTTGCCGTTAAGCACCCCACCGGAAATCGGACCGCGCTTCTTTGCGTGCGGAGTGTCGTTCGCTTCGCCGGCGTTCGGAGCAGGCTGAGAAGCAGCAGCGGCCTCGGCTGCAGTTGCCTCAGCGGCCGGCGCCTCTCGGGTTTCTGAGTTCGCTCTTTGAACTTGCGGCTCGCCCGAGGGTTGGGCGGCCACGGTCGCAGCCGGCACGATCCTTTCTGGAATCAGGAACGAACTCAAAAACTGTTCCTGCAACTCGTCATCTTTCTTAGTATTCAGGAACACGACGGCGTAGAAACGTTTCCTCGTGGCAAATACCTGCGCTGTTCCGGAAAGCTCGGGCTCTAACGGGCCGGCGTTCGCTGGCGGGGAACTGCGAACCGTCAGACGGTATTCGCGTCCCGTGTTTCCTTGCAGAACTTTGTCACCAACCAACGTCAGTTTCGCTACTGCTCCTTTGGGTCGAATTTTTGGCGGGAACAGATTCTTGAAAGCGTCGACGTATGAATTCAAACGCTCCATCTCGGAATACAGGGCCGGATTGGATTTGATTCCGCTGAGGGCAACGACGGCGAAGACGGGTCCGCCGGGAAGTTGGGAAACATAGGTGCTCGTGTTCAGTTCGAACTTGTGATACGTCTCCTTGCCCGATTGCGCGGTTGAGCCTTTCGGCATCTGCACTGAGAAAAACTCTCCGTCCGGGCGGAGCGTTTCCCATTCGATTGTCTTCGCTGGCGACTGCGCCAACAGAAAAGACGCCAACGTCAGCAGCAGTAATGCGAGCGAGGAAAATCTAAGGGCTATGAATTTCATATTGCTAGCTCCCGATGAACCTGGATCAACCCTGGCAGTGGCGCAATCAGATTCTAGCGAACTACCGCCGCGTAGTTAAAGCTGCGCCACCATTTCCGCCGGGTTCCAATAGGCGTGCAGTGTCTCGATTTTGCCCGCTTCATTGATCGTGAACACGTCGATGCCTGCGAAGTGCACGGCGCGTCCCTGTTTGCTCGTTCCTTTGCCGGTCCACTTCACCGCGGCACTATTGCCCGCGATAAAAACGTCGTTCTCAGTCAGGCCGACTTCCTTGAAAGCCGCCGTAATTGTTTGAAAGAACTCGCCCAGCTTCTGGTGTCCGTTGATTGCCGGAGCCCCGACGGGATCGTAACTGACGGCGTCCTCGGCAAATGTATTTACCCAGGCCTGCTGGTCCATTGCGCGCAACGCAGCGAAATAAGCCTTAACTGTTCTTGTTATCACTTCCGGAGACATTCATTTCTTTCCTTTCGCGATCTGATTGGACCAACATCCGACGCAATATTTTTCCCGAGGCAGACTTGGGGATCTTATCGATGAATTCCAGCGCGCGAATTCTTTTGTGTGGAGCAACGTGACCCGCCACAAAATCCATGATCGCCTGCGAACTTGTCTCACCTTTAAGCACCACGAATGCCTTCGGCACTTCGCCCGCTTCCTCGTCAGGTAGGGGAATTACGGCTGCGTCCAGCACGCACGGGTGCGTTAGCAAAACCGCTTCCAATTCCGCCGGCGGCACTTGAAAGCCTTTGTATTTAATTAATTCCTTGGCGCGATCGACGATGAAGAAATGCCCATCTTCATCCGCATAGCCGACGTCGCCGGTGTGCAACCAGGCTTCAGGATCGATCGTGTGCGCAGTCGCCTCAGGGCGATTCAAGTAGCCTTTCATAATCTGTGGGCCACGCACGCACACCTCGCCTTCCTGATTTGGACCCAACTCCTCGCCGTTGGCGAGATCGACGATCTTGCATTCTGTGCTCGGCGCCGGCGTTCCGACGGAGCCAAACTTTACCTGGCTCTTCTCGGCGGGCGAAGAATGAGTTACTGGACTCGTCTCAGTCATGCCGTAGCCCTGGCGCAGGTCGCAACCAAGGCGCGTCATGCAAGCGCGCGTAAGGCTTTCGTCCAATGGTGCGGCTCCGGAAAAAAGCGTGCGTAGTGTTGGCAGGTTGTAGTTATCAACGAGCGGGCTTTTGCTGAGAGCCAGCACGATTGGCGGCACAATATGCGCCATCGTGACGCCGTATTTTTGTAGCGCTTGAAGGAACAACTCCAAATCGAAGCGGCGCATGGTGACGATCGTGGCGCCTTTATATAGGCCCATGTTCAGCACCACGACCAGGCCGTAGATGTGAAACAGCGGCAGCACGCAAATCAACGTGTCGCTTGCAAAAAAGTAGTCGAGGCCCTGCATTTGGCACATGTTCGCGATCAGATTGCGATGCGTCAGCATCACGCCTTTCGGCAGGCCAGTGGTGCCGCTGGAATAAGGGAGTGCCACCAGATCTTCACGCGGATTTATTTTTGCTTCGGCAAACACTCCATCGTTTTCCAGTAAGGAAGAAAACGGCGTGGCGCCATCGACTTCACCAAAAACGAACACCTCTTCAATATTCGCCTCGTCTGCAGCGCCGAGTGCTTTCGCTAAACATTCAGGGACAGTCACCAGGAACCGAGCGCCGGCATCTTTCAATTGTTCCGCAATTTCATGTTCCGTGTAGAGCGGATTGACTGTGGTGCAGACGCCGCCGAGCGTGGCGACTGCGTGGAAAGCGATCGCAAACTCCGGCACGTTTGGGCTCAGGATGCCGAACACTTCATGTTGTTTAAATCCGCGCGCCGCCAGACCCGCAGCCGCGCGCCGCACTGAATCTGCCAATTGCGCATAAGTTATCGTTCGCCCGGTCTCGCCTTCTATTAATGCCGCCTTGTCGCCGGGCGCGGCGGAGTTCCCGAAAACAAAGGAAGTTATCGAGACGTCAGGAATGGTGACTTCGGGATAGGGGCCGCGAAAGATCATTGCATGTAATTTAAGCTGTAGTTGGAACGGGGATGACTAGACCACGCATACCTTATCAGGTGACCTTGTTTCCGCAAAAGGTTTATATTAATGCGCTAATCTTTATGAACGTCTTAACAAGTTGTTGAAAATTTGCCTGTTTCTCTCCCCCCTCCCTTTGGGAGGGGAAGGGGGAGGGTGCGAAGCTTGACGCGCACAGACCCTCTCCCCAACCCTCTCCCAAAGGGAGAGGGAGAAAGCCGTCAAACCATTCGGTTTGTCGCGGCGTCTCGACAAGCTAAAGTCATCGAACATTCGCCCCCATGACGGAACCCGAATCCACCCCACTCAACATCATCTGCCTGGCCACCTACTTCAAAGGCGGCGACTTCATCCGTGAATGCAAGCGGCTTGGTTGCCAGGTCATCCTCGTCACTAAGGAAAAGATGCTCAACGAGGATTGGCCGCGCGACAGCATCGATCAACTAATGGCGGTGCCGACCGACGCAGACGCGCTGCTGTTCATTGACCTGGTGGCGTTTCTATCGCGCGAAACGACACCTGACCGCGTGATTGCTTTGGAAGAGTTTGATGTCATGACCGCAGCCCTCATTCGCGAACATTTTTGTTTGTCGGGAATGAATAGTTCCGCTGCTCGAACTTTCCGCGACAAGCTGCGGATGGCCGAAGCCGCGAAAGCAGCCGGCGTGGTGGTGCCTGAATTCGTTCCCTTAACGCATCCCGGCGACATCAGCGAGTTCATCGAACGCGTGCCGCCGCCCTGGATCCTGAAACCGCGTTCAGATGTTTCCGCCATCGGCATTCGCAAAGTGGAAGAATGCGATGACGTCTGGGCCATCGTTGAGGAACTGAACCAGCGCGATGGTTTGCGCGAGCGCGCCTCCTATTATCTGCTGGCCCAATTCATCCCAGGCGAAGTTTTTCACGTCGATTCGATTGTTAACAACGGTCGCGTAGTTTTTGCGGGCGCGAATCGCTATGGCCGGCCGCCGTTGGAAGTCGCGCACTTCGGCGGCACTTATATTTCGCGGACGGTCGCCCACGGTTCGGCCGATGAAAAGAAACTGTTTGAGATTAACCGCAAACTAATCAAGGGTCTGGGTCACGAAAGAGGAGCCGCGCACGCTGAGTTTATTAAGAGTGACGCCGACGGCGAGTTTTATTTTCTCGAGGTTGCCGCGCGCGTTGGCGGCGCTTACATCGCCGAAGTTCTGGAGGCAGCGACCGGACTGAATCTTTGGCGCGAGTGGGCGAAGATCGAAGTTGCGGACGCGATGGAGGAAAGAAGTCGGCAGGAGCACTCGGGAATGCTAAGTCGGCAGGAGCAGACGGCAGGAGCAGGAGAGAAGAGTCGGCAGCGGCAGTCGGCAGGGGCAGGGAAACTGAAGCAGTTAAGAAAAGAATATGCCGGCATCGTGCTCTCGCTGGCCAAACAGGAACAGCCTGACACGTCCGCTTACGACGATCCCGAAATCGTTTATCGCACTAAGAAGCGCCACCATGCCGGCTTGATCGTGCGTGCAAAGAAACTGGAGCGCGTTGAAGAGTTGTTGCAGAACTACGCCACGCGCTTTGCTGAAGATTTTGTCGCGGTCGTGGCACCGCTTGAGAAAGCTGAGTAGAAACTCATCATCTACCTCAAACACCTTTCGCCGTTGATCAGAATGTCTTAGCGAAATTTGTTTCCGCCCCAGCGGAGCGAGATGTTTATATAGTAAGGAGAACCATATCCAATGCTCTTCGCTCCGGCGGAGCGAGATGTTTATAGCAGCGAACTCCCCCCCGAACGATCTTCGCTCCGATAGGAGCGAAACCGGGCGACAGGGCCTTGGTCCAGCGAGGCAAATGGCAGTTGCGCTCCTAAGGAGCGCGGAGTAAAGAAAGGACCCACCAGGCTGTAAACATTTCGCCCCGCCGGGGCGAAGCCGCCGCCGCACATCAGACGGCAAAGCCGAACCAGCGCGACCTATAACTTCCCCCAAATAATTTAATTGAATGGGCCGTGTTACAGATGATCTACGTCAGTGGCATCTCTCCGGCAGCCAGATACTAACATTCTGCTCTTCACTGTAATGCAACACCGGCTCGCCCTGCGGACCCGGCAGACCATGAGACTCGATCATAGTTGAATTGAGTGAGGTGAGTTCGGCCTTTTGCAACCGCCAGGGTTGATGATGAATGCGCGCGCGTAAGATCTTGTCGCCCCGTTCGGTGTAAAGGCAGTACCGCTCGGTTAAAAAAAATTCGAGCGAGGAGGGTGATGACGCCGGCAAAGGATCGCCGACGGTCCAGGTGGTTCGCAAGTGCGCCGCCGCTCCACGCCGATCGGCGCGCGTTGACGAGTATTGAATTCTGTTGCCGTCCTGCTCCAGCGTCATCTGCGCATTGAAGTAAGGCAGGCCATAAAACTTACGCGCGGCCCACACCGCCAGGCTGTTGGCGGCGTCAAGCGAGAAGAACCAAACGCCCGCTTCTCCGTCAAAGCTTACGTAAGTACGAACGTTCAATTCATGAAAAGCGCTGGTTCCGGGAATGGGAGGAAGAAACGAAGCCCGGATGCCCCACATCGTGAAGGGAATTACGCCAATCCAGGCTGAGCCGTCGAAGGTATCGATCTCCAGCGCGTCGGGAATAAGCCGTCTGAGCAACTTCTCGTCAATTCGCCAGTGCATGAAGAGCAGCTTGCCCCAATTCTGATACATGACCGGAAAGCCACCGGGTCGCTGATTCATCTTAGGTAGCTCAGTGTTCTACTCATTGTTGATCCGCGACCACTTTCCTCACTTCAACTGCTTATCAAACCAGTCCAGCACGTTGTGATACCAGAACGCTGAGTTCTGTGGTTTCAGGATCCAGTGGCCTTCATCCGGAAACAAGATCAGCTTAGACTCAACGCCGTTGCGCTGTAAGGCGGTGTAGAGTTCCAAACTCTGCGTGTAGGGAACGCGGAAATCGAGTTCGCCCGCGGTGACGAGCGTCGGTGTTTTGAAGTTGCGCACAAACATGTTCGGCGACCAGCGCGCATACATTGCCGGGTTGGACCATGGCGTTCCTTTGAATTCCCACTCCGGAAACCACAGCTCTTCGGTGGCGCCGTACATGCTGGTCAGGTTGTAAACGCCCGCGTGAGAAACCAGGGTCTTGAAACGAAATCGCGGATCGTTGTTGTGGCCGAGAATCCAATCGACCATGTAGCCGCCATAGCTAGCGCCGGCCGCGCCGATGCGTGCCCGATCAATAAATGAATTGCGCCGCAGAACGTCGGCCACGCCGTTCATAATGTCGACGTAGGGTTTGCCGCCCCAGTCGCCGCTGATCTCATTTGTGAATTGCTGGCCATAGCCGGTCGAGCCACGTGGGTTCGGTTGAAACACGACGTAACCAGCGTTCGCAAAAATCTGCGGGTTCCAACGATAGCCCCAGTTGTTATTAAAAGCGCTTTGCGGGCCGCCGTGAATGATGACGATCAACGGGTATTTCTTGTTGGGATCGAAATCGACTGGCTTGACGACGAAGCCGTGAATCTTTGCGCCGAGCGCGCCGGTCCATTCCACTTCCTCGGCCGGCCGCAGCCTCGCTTGGTCCATCAATTCCTTATTGACGTGAGTTAGAGCAATGACACTGCCCGCATTGCCACGAAAGATCTCGGCCGGACCCGCCAGAGTGCTGCTCACGAAAACAAAGGTATTGTCCGGCGCGACCGCCAGGTTGCTCGCGAAAACATTGCCCGCGACTTTCTGCTGCGCTCCGCCAGTGACCGGGACCTTGTAGACATTCTCGTAACCGCGATCGCCGGCCGTGAAGTAAATCGTGTTGCCATCGGGCGACAGCGCCACTTCGTCGACTGCGAAATCAAAGCCGCGCAACAACTCGACGCTGGTTCCGGCAGCGCGGTTGTAAGCCATTAGCCGCCAGCGATCGGCTTCAAAGCCCGCCGTCGCCTGCGACCGGTAAATAATGTACTTGCCGTCGCGCGTGTAGACGGGCGTATCGTCATAGCCTTTATTACTGACGGTAATGTTGCGCGCCGGGCCGCCAGCCGTCGGCACAATGTAGACATCGCTGTTCGTTGAGATTGCTTCAATCTTATCCGGATTGCGCAGGTAGGCTAGTTCTTTCGAGTCAGGCGAGAATGAATAGTCGACATCGCCCGCGACTGCGTAAGGCGGTGAATCGAAATCGCCGGGCGTCAGATCGCGCGCGACGCCACCTTTGCCGGCAACCATAAAAACGTGCGTCCGCTTGCGATCACGCCATTCGACCCAGTGACGAAACAACAACCGATCGGTCACGTGCGCCTTGACTTTACTTTTCTCCGCCGCTTCATCCCTCACCCGATTGCAATCGTCGGTGGTGCAGTCCGGGTAAACATCAGACACGAAAGCGATCCAGTTGCCATCCGGGGACCAGACTGGGCCACCGGCGCCAGTTGAAATTTTCGTTACCTGCTCTTTATTGCCGCCGTCTGGCTCCATCACCCAAATTTGGTCGCCGGTTACGTAAGCGATTTTCTTACCGTCTGGCGACCAGCGCGGAGAACTGGACGAACCAGCCGCGTTGGTGAGCTGCTTCATATCGCCGCCGGCGGTCGACATGATATAGATTTGAGTGACTGTGCGATTCGCGTCGAAGCTAACATCGCCGATGGTGAAGGCCACGCGCTTGCCGTCCGGTGAAACTTGCGGGTCGCCCACGCGGCGAATCTTCAACAAGTCTTCAATGGCGTAATGTCCCGTTTGCTGGGCGCTGGCAAATGATGCCAACAGAATGACGGAAAGCCCGAATGCGACGAGTAAGCGTTTCATAGTTACCCTCTTCAAAGTGTTTCGCAGATTTTTTTGGCTAGCGGGAATATTATGGCACTACTGTTCAGCGCTTGCACGTTTGGCGGCGCTTCATGATGGCCGAGAGTTCAATTGATTAAATGGTTCGTCGAATCATACTAGGCCTGCTCAAGTTCGCTTTGCGCGTCTATTTCCGGCGCATCGAAATAATTGGGCTGGAACACGTGCCGAGCAAGTCGCCCGTCATCTTCGTTCTTAATCATCCCAACGCCCTGGTCGATCCGGTTTTTCTTTTTTGCCTGACGCCGCGCCGCGTTTCGTTTCTGGCCAAAGAGCCATTATTCCGCATGCCGGTGCTGGGCTACTTCATCCGCGCGCTTGATACGCTCCCGGTCTATCGGCGCAAGGATGAGGGCGCAGACGTTTCGCGCAACGAAGAAACTTTTGTAGCCGCGCGCAAGCTGTTGGCTGGTGGCGGAACGATTGGAATTTGTCCGGAAGGCGTTTCCCACAACGAGAAGCGACTGCTGCCAATCAAGACCGGCGCGTCACGGATTGCCCTCGGCGCTGTCTCGACGGGCGAAGTAACTAATCTTAAGATTGTGCCCGCCGGCCTTTATTACACCTCAAAGACTCAGTTTCGCAGCAGTGTTTTACTTTACTTCGGCGAGCCTATTGACGTGCCGCCGGTTGTGCTCGAAGCAGATGGAAATCTTCCGCGCCCGGCGGTGCGCGAGCTTTCTGACAGAATCGAATGCGCGTTGCGCAACGTAATCCTCAACGCCGAACAGGAAGAGGCACTGCAAACGATCAGCCGCGCTGAGAAAATCTTTTCCGCGGAAGCGGATGATGAATCAAGAGAGAGCCTGGCCCAGGAACTGCAACTACAGCAGCGATTCATAAAGGCCTACACGGTTTTACGCGAGCAGGCGCCAGAGCGTTTGCGCCGGCTGGAATTACGACTGAGTCGTTTTGAACAGGAACTAATGCAGGCGGGTGTCGACCCCGATGATTTTTCGCCGCCGCCGGCGCCGGCCATCGTGCTAATGCACATCTTGGTTCGCATTACTGTATTCGTGACCTTGATAGTGCCGGCGACTTTGGGAGTGGTGGTCCATTACCCCGCCTACCGGCTGGGCCGCTATCTGGCGACACAGTTTTCGCGAGACGAGGAAGACGTCATTTCCACTGTAAAAATTATTTCGGGGATGTTGCTCCTGCCGTTGACCTGGGTGCTGTTGGCCTCGCTCGTTTACGAATGGCTGAATTGGGAACTGGCCGTGCTCGCGCTGTTGGTAATGCCGCTTTTGGGTTATCTGGCGGTGCGATTTTTTGAGGAGTTCGACAAATCCATCGGCGGGTTGCGCGCGCTTGCGTTCTTCATAATGCGGCGCAGATTCTTCGTCCGTTTACTGGCGGAACGCAAAGCAATCCACAGGGAAATTATGGCTTTGGGTGAGGAGACTGCAATCGCAAGCCAATAAGTATTAGTGCTAAACTAACGACAAGGGGAAAAGGGGGAGTGTTACTCGAGCTATTTCTTGCGTGCTTTTGCCGCGTTCGCAGCTTTCGATCCTTTCGCTGGCGCGCGACGCTTGCCGCCCGCAGCTCGCACCGAGCGACCTTTGCGGCCTTCGCTCTGAACCTTGCCTGCTTTCATTAAGCTTTCATAACTGCCACGAACGACGTTTCGGGCTACTTTCAGTGAGTTCGCCAGCTCACGTTCACTCGGAAGATAACTGCCGACAGTCATCGCCCCTGATTCGATAAGGCTTGAGAGTTGGTCCGTGATCTGTTTTGTCATGGACTCAGGACGCTTACGGTTGACACGAATAGTTGTTTTCACTCTGACTCCTCCTCCACTCGATCGATTGTTTTAAGGGGAAAGCGAATTCTATGCAGCGTAGCGTGATGTGTCAACATGTGAAATTTCGTATGCACGCGAAACAGACCACGCTCATGGGTTGTCGCGGCATCACTGCCCATTGGACCACCAAATCGGTGACACTTCTGTTACGTTTCCCTTACTCATTCATGAAGAATTGTCGTTAGTCGTTAGTCGGTAGTCAGTAGTCAGTGGTAAGAACCGGGGTCCTCTCTTGGGTGCCGCAACTTCTTCCTACTGACGCTGACTACTGCTTCATTGTATTCGCCCCCAGGCGCTCGTCTTCCAGTTGTCGATCGCATCGCTTGTCAATATCCAGGGCGGCAGCGGCATAAGCAGCCTGTTTGAAAGCGCGCTCACGTACGGCTCATACATTAAACGCAGCTCTTCCAGTCGCAACTCAGCTTCCTTGCCATCCTGTAACGCCGCTCCGTTGTCTTCAAGTATCTCGCGGAGTCGTTCAAGATCGCCGGGGAATAAGCGCGTGACACATTTTTGCGGCCCGGCGGGCGCGGTGCGAAAGATTTGCGCGAGGTCCACGACGGCGTGACGCGCCATGGCAAAAGTGAGTTTCGCTTGCCAGGCCGGCAGACCCTTGACTCCGATCATAACCAGCGCGCAGGTATCAAGCACGGTCGTTAACGCCGCCAGCCACGATTGATTGTCATGTTGTGAACGGAAATAGCAGAGCACTGGATAGGACAAGTGACTTTCAAGCAGCTCGGCGGCCCAGCGCTCCCATTCGCTCAGAACCGAACCAAGCTCGTCGAGGTTTCCGCTTTCCGCATGGCGGCGCAACATTTCGGTCGCGCTGGAGGGCGACCCGGCGCGCGCATCCAACAAGGAAATGTTTACTTCGCGGCGCGAAAAGGCCTGGTAGAGGACCGGGAGATATCCAATTACGATAGCCAGCAAACCAAAACCATTCGCGGCTTCGATGACGCAAATCAGCTGGCCCATTCGCAGGGTGGGAACGAGGTCGCCAAAGCCGAGGGTAAAGAAAGTGGTACCGCTAAGGTAGAGATAGTCAGCGAAGGCAGGCTCAAGATTTAGATTCAAGCGCGCATCCGTAGCCCAGAGCGTAATTGCATATCCAAATATGAGACCCAACGCCCAAAGCGCCAGCAGGATTAGCAAAGACAATGGTCCAAATAAGCCGAGAAGTTTTTCGCGTCGCTTGTGATTGCGCATTGAACGCGCCAACGCGGACCAGGGCGCCCATGCTGTTGAATAAAACACACTGGTCAAACGGAACCGGCGTGTTACTCGCCGCGGCAGAATGATAGTCTCGAACGCGTCCCAAAGAATGACGAGGATTAACGCGAGACCCGGAATGATCGCCAAAAGTCTCATAAGTTCGCTGGGCCCAATCGCCGGCAGATAAGGAATGGCTAACGACTAGATGTTATCGTTGAATTGCTTCCTGGCAAATAGTTTCTGCGTTCGCCGCATTTTGCCGACACAAACGGCTGCGCTACTCTACTCGGCGCTGGTCTAATTTCATATGCCTGCCTTAATTATTCATGGCCACTTTTATCAACCGCCACGAGAAAACCCGTGGACCGGAAATATTGATCCGGAAAATGATGCCGCTCCCTTTCACGATTGGAACGAACGCATTCATGCCGAGTGTTACGCACCCAACACCGCCGTTCGCATGCAGGCGGCAAACGGCAGCGACCTGGTAATGAACAACTACGCGAACATCAGTTTTGATTTCGGCCCGACGTTGTTGTCATGGCTCGAGCGACAGCATCCGGCGACTTATTCCAGCATTGTGGGCGCCGATGGCGAAAGCGTGGCGCGTTTCAACGGGCACGGGAACGCGATCGCACAAGCTTACAATCACGCGATCCTGCCATTGTGTAATGAACGCGACCGGCTCACGCAAATTCGTTGGGGGCTGGCGGACTTTCGCTATCGCTTTCAGCGGGAACCAGAATCAATGTGGCTTCCGGAAACGGCCTGCAACGACGATGTGCTCGACTCGCTGATTGATCAGGGATTGAGGTTTATCATTCTTGCGCCGCAACAGGCGGCGCGAATTCGCGCTGCGAAACAGGCGTCCGCGCGTTGGCAGGCGATGAGCAAAGACAGCATCGACACCAGCATTCCCTATTGTCGCTATCATCGCGACGGTTCGGGAAGATCGCTGGCAGTCTTTTTCTACGATCCGGACATTGCGCACGCAATCGCTTTTGAGTCCGCTCTTTCTTCGAGTGCGGCGTTGGCGGCACGGATTGCGGAGCGGCCCGGAGCGGACGAGCTGGTTAATGTCGCGACCGATGGCGAGAGCTACGGGCATCATCATAAGTTTGGCGATATCGGCTTGGCCCACCTATTGGAAACGGCTGCGCCCGCGCGCGGATTTCGTGTGACCAATTACGGCGAGTACTTGGATGAGCATCCTCCAGCGATCGCGGTGGAAATTGACAACGGTCCGGCGGGCGCGGGCAGTTCCTGGAGTTGTGTTCACGGGGTGAGTCGTTGGACCAGCGATTGTGGTTGTCACACGGGCGGCGGCGAAAATTGGAACCAGGCGTGGCGAGAACCTTTGCGCGAGGCGCTCAACTTTTTGCGCGACCAGGCGGCAGCGGCTTTCGAAGCAACGCGTGGTGTTTTGTTCTGCGATCCCTGGGCGGCACGGGATGAGTCGATAAAACTTATCCTGCATCAATTCGAATCGCGCGAGCTGTTTGTGCGCGCACATGCGCCAGGCCAATTGAATCGCGAACCAGAGTTGCAAGCGCTGGCGTTTCTCGAAATGCAACGCAACGCGCTGTTGATGTTTACCAGTTGCGGTTGGTTCTTCAACGACATCGGCGGCCTTGAGCCAATTCAGATTCTGAAATACGCCTGCCGCGTGATTGAGTTGATGCAGCAAGTCGGGCTGCCGTCGCCGCGGCAACGCTTCCTCGAGATTCTGGCAGAGGCGAAAAGCAACCAGCCTGAACTGGGAACTGGTGCGGACATCTACCGACGCTTGGTTGAGCCGGCTAAGCCCCCGTTTGATCGAACGGGCGAAAAATTGACCCCGGTAACGGCATGACCAAAGAAGACCACAGCAAAACTAAGCGCGCAAAGAAAACGGAAACTGCGTCGCGTCGCATTTCGCGTAAGCAAGCGCCGGAGCCGGCGCAGGCAATTCACGCTAACTCCGCTCCGCAACTGTTAGGTGAACTCGATCTCCACTTGTTTGCGGAAGGTAAGCACGAAAACATTTACCAGAAACTAGGTGCCCACGCGGTTACTCACAGTGGCGTCGCCGGCGTTTCGTTTGCTGTTTGGGCGCCGAGTGCTGAACGCGTAAGCGTGGTCGGCAATTTCAACGGATGGGATGGATCCCAGCATTCCCTGCGACGATCAGGTGAATCCGGGGTTTGGGAAACCTTTGTACCTGGCCTCGGGCCGGGTGACATTTATAAGTACGAACTCAAATCGCCAGGCCTGCCGGTATTTCTCAAGGCCGATCCTTACGCGTCATTCGCTCAAGAGCCGCCCAACACTTCGTCAGTCGTATACGAATCGAGCTATCGCTTTCACGATGCGACCTGGATGCGAAGACGCGCCACGGCGCAACATTTTCGCCGGCCACTTTCGCTTTATGAAGTTCATTTCGGATCGTGGCGGCGCGTCGCCCAAGAGGAAAACCGGCCGTTGAATTACCGGGAAATGGCGGAGCCGCTGGCGAAGTATGTGCGCCAGCTTGGGTTTACGCATGTTGAGTTTTTGCCGCTCAAGGAGTTTCCCTATGGACCATCGTGGGGTTATCAAGTCAGTAATTACTACGCCCCATCATCACGCTATGGCACGCCCGACGACCTGCGCTATTTGATCGACTACCTGCACCGGAAAAACATCGGCGTGATCATGGATTGGGTGCCGGCACACTTTCCCAAAGACGCGTTCACGCTGGGGCGTTTCGACGGCTCCGCTTTGTACGAACATCTCGATCCGCGCAAAGGTGAACATCCGGATTGGGGCACCTACATCTTCAATTACGGTCGCAGCGAAGTAAGAAACTTTCTGATCGCGAACGCCCTTTACTGGTTCCGCGAGTTTCATATTGATGGTTTGCGCGTCGATGCTGTCGCCTCGATGCTCTACCTTGATTACAGCCGCAACGAAGGCGAATGGGTTCCGAACCAGTTCGGCGGCCGCGAAAATCTCGAGGCGCTTTCGTTTCTGAAAGAGCTAAACGAGGTAACGCATCGCGAGTGTCCCGGCACGATCATGATTGCCGAAGAATCAACTGCGTGGCCGCTGGTCAGCCACCCAACCTACACCGGAGGCCTTGGGTTCGACTTTAAATGGAACATGGGCTGGATGCATGACACGCTTAAATACTTTCAAACTGATCCACTGTTTCGCGGCGGCAATCATAATGCGCTGACGTTTGGTCTGGTCTATGCCTGGAGTGAAAACTTTGTCCTGCCGCTTTCCCACGATGAAGTGGTCCACATGAAGGGTTCGCTGCTAAACAAAATGCCCGGCAGCACGGAGCAGAAGTTTGCGAACCTGCGCGCGCTTTACTCCTACATGTGGGCGCATCCGGGTAAGAAGTTGTTGTTCATGGGCGGCGAGTTTGGGCAATGGCGCGAATGGACTGAGACCGAGAGTCTCGATTGGCACCTGATTGATGTTCCGCTGCACGCTGGGCTGCAAAAATTGCTGCGCGACCTTAACCGCATTTATTGCAAGCAGGAGTGTTTGTGGGAAGCGGACGGCGAACACGCGGGCTTCGCCTGGATCGATGTGGATAACGCGGCGCAAAACGTCATCGCGTTTCGCCGCCTCTCGCCGGCGACTGGCGCGGAAATAATCTGCGTGTATAACTTCTCGGCGGTCGTGATTGAAAATTACCGATTAGGATTGCCGCGAGCAGGGAAGTACAAGCCATTACTCAATACCGCGGCTGAAAATTACGGCGGCCCTGAGAAGCGATCGGCAAAGCGAATCACGGCGGAGGATACTCCGCATCACGGTCTTGAATATTCTGTTGTGATTACTTTGCCGTCGCTGTCTGGTTTGTGGTTCGAAGCGCCGAGGAAGTGAAGGATGCTGTCGACAGCAGGTTGTAGCGCTATTGCGCGGGTTTGGTTTCTATCTTATCAAGACGATCTTCCGCGTCTCGCAAGTCAGCGCGGGTTTCGTGCGCAATTGCTTCGATGCGATCCAAACGCTTGGAGAGTTCGCGCCTGGTCTCAACAAGCTCTTGCCGCGTCTCAACAATCTCCCTGAGGGCCTGTTCCCAGATGGGCTTGGTGTCGTAGCTACGAAGCTCCAATTTTTCGAGTCGGGAATCCGTAGCTCGCATTGCTGTATCTAAAGCATCAAAACGAGCAAACACTCGCTCCTCGAAAGGGCGTTCGCCGTACCTCCGTTCGGTGTTCTCGTCGGGCATGCAATTATTAAGATTGCTTGTCAAAAAGTTGCGGCAGTTAAACGCTCCCGCCGGTTAACCAAACATTTCAAGTCCATGTGTTTGATGGGAATTAAGCGGTGACCAAGCATGTCGACGCCGGCCTGACTCTGCTCCAGAACGATGTAGCCAATTAGAGGCTGGAATTCGCCATTGGCTGGATTCATGTCTACAAAAGCAACTTCAGTGTAAACCCTCGGAAACCCCTCTATCTGAATCCGAACTGGCCCACAAACTTCGCCCGTTAGAATCTCTTGCGTCGCCGTTTCCATTTGAATGGTTCGGGTGGACTCTAGTTGACCCAGGCGTTCTTTCCAGGCTTTTGGCAGAATCATGTGGGACGCGCCCGTGTCCACCAATGCGTCACATCTGAAAGTCTTTGACGCATCAATTACGTTACCAATTTGTACTGAGGCAATTATTCTGCCCACATTCATATCCTTTGACTCCTACAGGAAACTATACACCGCCACAAAGCGCCAGCGAACTCCACCAGGTGCCGTTTCAGTTCCATGAAAGATTTCTTGCTGGTTGTGGCGGGCACTGACGAGTAGAGCCGCCGCAAAGAACTCCGCGTGCAAGCTATCGCAACGTTTAACTCATGCTGTATCTTCCCAAGCTAATGATCGACTGGGTCGAAATTCGCAAACAGTTTCCCGTAACTGAGCACGCCGTTTACTTAAACACTGCCGGAGCGGGGCCATTGTCGCGCGCAACAGTGGAGGCGGCGTCGGAATACTACCGTCTGATGATGAATGACGGCGACGTTCATTGGGACGAGTGGCTGGCTAAACGCGAAGTCGTCAGAAACAAGGTCGCCAGTTTTATTAATGCCGAGCCGGATGAAATTGCATTCACAATAAATACCTCGAGCGGGATGAACGTGATCATCGACGCGCTTGAGAATCACGGCGAAGTCATCTCCTGCGACCTGGAGTTTCCTGTTTCCACCTTGCCGTGGATGAACCGGCGCATTCCGATTCATCTGGTGAAATCACATGAAGGCCAGGTTGCCATCCAGGATCTTCGCGACGCGATGAACGTGCGCACCGGCGTGATTTGTTTAAGCCACGTGCAATTCTCGAATGGGTTCCGCACCAATTTGGAAGAGTTAGGAAATGCCAAGGGGGGACATGCGTTAGTAGTTAATGCCGCGCAGTCGGCGGGTGCCTTCGCGATTGATGTGAAGCGCATGAAGATCGATGCGCTTTGTTCGACCGGTCATAAGTGGATGCTGTCGGGATACGGCAGCGGCTTTGTTTATCTTTCGCGCGAACTGCAAGCCGCCTCAAAACCGCACGCGATTGGCTGGCTCAGTCTTCAAGATCCCTTTACGATGCGCAACGATGAAGCGCATCTGCGTCATGATGCGGCGGCCCGCGCTGAACTCGGATGTCCGCATTACGCCGGGATCTTTGCGCTGGGCGCGTCGGTTGATCTAATTGGAAATGTCGGAATCGAGAACGTCGAGGCGCGGGCACTGGAACTGAACCGTCATCTGACTGATCGGCTTAGCAACTCTGGTTGGCAGGTGTTATCGCCAATTAAGGAAGAGGGCACGCGCTCGGCGCAGACGTTGGTTGCCGCCGCCAACCCGGCCGAATTGGTTAGCAAACTTGCGCGCCAAAAAATAATCGTTACGCAGAAGCCGCAGGGAATTCGGGTGGCGACCGATTTCTTTAACAATGAAGCGGACGTTGACCGTCTCATTGAGGCGCTGGCTAAAGAATAGTGAAGCGCCCAGTCAATTCACAGAGACAAAACAATTACCGGATAGCGTTCTTCTTTGAACGACTCTTACGTGACTTCAATTTACGGGGCTTCTTCTCAGAGTTAATAATATTCTCACCCTCGAAATATTTGCGCGCGAGTGCAACGAACGTTTCCATAACCTCTGACTCGTAGCCGCCAATTTGCTTTGCGACTCCCAATTCCCAATTTATTTGCGCGCCTTCGATCCACCAGCGCACCAGCCGCCCTTTTGCGACTGCCTCGCTGACCGATTGGAGCGGGACAATTCCCACACCCATATTTTCTTCCACCATGCGGCGAATAGCGGCTTGGCGGCTAAGTTCCATCGAGACATGAAGCGTAACGCCCGCTTGTGCGAAGAACCGATCAATTAACCGTCGCGTGTTTCCGCCGCGTTCGCCGAGGATCAGCTTTTCTCCGGCGAGCGTGTACGCGCTGACGGTTTTCTGCCTTGCCAACGAGTGACGCGGCGAACCGATGGCCACCAATTGGTCCTGGCTGAGACGCTCGGTGTGAATGCCGCGGGCCTCAACGGGTAGAGACACAAACGCCAGGTCCAACTCGCCGTTCAGGAGTTGGTTTACCAGCGCGTCGCTCGTTCCGGAAACAAGGCTAAGGTGAGCGTCCGCATGTTGCTTGCGCACTTCCTTGAATAGTTTTGGCAAGACATCCGTTGTAACCCCGGCCGAGGCGCTGCCAATGCGCAAGCGCCCGCGCTGAGTTCCCGCCAACTCTGCGACCTCAGCAACTGCCGCATCATGATCGCGCAGGATGTGTCGCGCCCGTTGCAGCAATTGCTCGCCTGCTTCGGTCAGGACCACGCGCCGCGGCGCGCGCACGAAAAGTTTGACCCCTAACTCCTTTTCTAACTGCCGAATCTGCATGCTTATGGCGGCCTGCGTAACGTGAACACGTTGGGCCGCGGCGGTGAAGGTGCCGGCCTCGGCAATGGCTACAAAAGCTCGCAGTTGTCGTATCTCCATCGTTCCTCCCACTATCAGGTATCGTTATTGTATTCATAAAATCTTTTAGTTTCCATTATAGATAGTGATTTTCATAAAATCGCCCCAGCTCGATGGGAACATGTATTTTGTGTCATGGGCTTACTGCGGGAGTTTGCATAATTAATGCTTAGTTCAAGAGGGAAAGCGTCAAGTTTTCGAAATGCTCGTTATCCGACAGCGCGCCGGGCCACCCTCGGCGTGGACGGCGGCGGCACGAAAACCCAAGCCGTCATCCTTGATCTCAATTTGAACATTGTCGGTGAGGGCGTTACCGGACCTTCCAATCCACTTCGTGTCGGCGTCGCCAGCGCGGCGACTGCGATTCGCGAAGCCGTCGATCAGGCTTGCGACGCAGCCGGCTTGAGGCGCGCGGATCTCGTGGCAGCCGAAATCGGCCTCGCCGGTGTCCGCCGCCCGGAACTGCGCGCGCGAATGCATGACGCGCTGAAGAATCTTGGAATACGCGACCTGGTGGTGGTTGGCGACGCGGACATTGCTTTCTATGCCGCCACTCAGGGTGCGCCCGGCTTGGTTGTGATTGCCGGCACGGGTTCGATTTGTTGTGGCAGCAACGCGCGCGGCAAGCGGGCTTGCGCCGGTGGCTGGGGGCCGCTTGCCGGCGACGAAGGCGGCGGCGCCTGGATTGCGCGGCGCGGATTGCGCGCGGTGGCGTATGCCAGCGATGGCCGCGGACCGGCGACTGCTCTCAGCGCCGCTGCGTGCAAGTATTTTCGCGTATCGAATCCAATAGATCTTTCGACGGCGATTTACGGACCTGCCGTAACCAACGAATATCTCGCCGGATTTGGTAAGTTTGTGATCCAGGGGGCGAAAGCAAGGGATCGAGTCGCGCGTGAGATTCTGGTTGAAGCCGGCAAAGAACTCGGCGTGGCTGCCGCCGCGGTGATTCGCAACTTAAAATTGGAGCGCGAAACTTTTCCGGTTGGTTACGTCGGCGGTGTGTTTGCCGCGAGTGGTGAATTGGTGCTGGCGCATTTGCGTGAGGCGCTACTCAACATCGCCCCGGGCGCCACTTTGAAGCCGCCAGAATTTCCCCCGGCAGTGGCGGCCGCGCGCATGGCCCACGAACATTTATACGATATCGCGCTTGCGGTTTAAGCTGGCACTCAGATGAAAGTAGACACTTCAAGTAACCTGCCAATCACGGAACAGGAAAATCCGCGCACCGCGAACTTGAGCGATCTCGCGGTAACGGAAATTCTGCGACTGATGAACGAAGAGGATCGGTTGGTTGCACCGGCAGTTGGCGCTGCCCTGATCGATATTGAGCAGGCGGTCGAGGGGATCGTCGACAGACTAAGCAAAGGCGGTCGTCTTTTTTACATCGGCACCGGAACTTCCGGACGGTTAGGGGTGCTGGATGCCGCCGAGTGTCCACCGACTTTCGGTGTCGCTCCCGAATTGGTCCAGGCAGTAATCGCCGGCGGTTACGAAGCTTGTCATCGGGCAGTTGAAGCGTCAGAAGATGACGCGGAAGGCGGCGCTAATGATTTACGGCAGCGCGGCTTCGCGAAAGCGGACGCGCTGGTTGGCATCGCCGCTTCCGGTCGGACTCCGTACACGGTGGGCGCGGTTTCTTACGCTCGAGGTCTTGGCGCATTCACGATAGCACTCACGTGTGTTCCCGCCTCGCCAATCACAAACGCGGCGGAGGTTAGCATTGTGACGCTAGTTGGACCGGAAGTGATCGCGGGCTCGACGCGTCTCAAAGCCGGCAGCGCGCAGAAAATGGTCCTCAACATGTTGTCGACTGCAAGCCTGGCTAAGCTGGGATATGTTAGCGGCAACCGGATGACGAATTTGCAGCCGCGCAATGCGAAACTTCGCGAGCGAGCAGTGCGCATCATTATGGCTGAGTCAGGGGTTTCAGAAAGTGTTGCAAAACGGGCACTGAAGACTTCAAACAGCGTGGTGCAGAAAGCGATCGCGCAACTGCGGAAGCGATGAGTTCTGGTTTTCTATTCCGTGCAACCTTTGTGCTCTTTGTGTCTCCGTGGTGGCAGTCGGTGAAATTCACCACCGAGACATGGAGAAAACAAAGGACGGGAGATCAGTCAAACCGATACGTTACCGAATGCAGGTTTCGCTGGTCAGTCTTTCCGCCAGCAGTTATAATCCCCGCCAAACCAGTCGGCCACTTCGGAGGAACACATGACAATCGCGAACGATTCGTTAACCAGCTCAGCGTTTGAAAACGATTTACTTGCAGCGGTGATGCAGCATTCAATGCTTAAGCATCCCTTCTACGTTGCCTGGAGCGAAGGCAAGTTAAGCAAATCAGTCTTGCAGGAATATGCAAAACAGTATTACGCGCACGTTCGCGCTTTTCCGACTTATGTTAGCGCGGTGCATTCGCATTGCGACGATCTCGAAACGCGGCAAATGCTGCTGGAGAACCTGGTTGAAGAAGAGCAAGGCGCGGAGAACCATCCCGAGTTGTGGTTACGTTTTGCCGAGAGTTTAGGTGTCACACGCGAACAAGTCAGGAACGCCGAGCTGTTGCCTAAGACGAAAGGTTCAGTGGCTCGTCTGAAACAGTTGACGCAGAGTGCAGACTATCGCGAAGGTTTGGCGACGCTCTATGCTTATGAGAGCCAGATTCCGGAAGTGGCGCAAACGAAACGCGCCGGCTTGAAAGAGTTTTATGGCATCGATGACGAGCGCGGCGTGGCGTTCTTTCGCGTGCACGAGTCGATTGATTTGCTTCACAAAGAAGTCGAGCAGCGGATTCTCGCCAGGGAATGCGCGACGCCTGCGGACAAAGAACGGGTGACTGCCGCGGCGAGCGCGGGAGCCGAGGCGCTGTGGTCCTTTCTCGACGGCGTTACCGAAGCTTATTTGACGCCGGCAGTTGCAGCCTGAAGTTCTGACCTGAAGAATAATCCAAAGCAAGTGTGGTTTCTTGTCGGGCTGTAAGCTCGCGCGCTACATTTGCGCCTCGGTACTTTTGCTCTGCGCTTGAAACACGTAACCTAGTTTTCGAAGTAATAAGCCCCGAAGCGCTAGTGACTTCTCAATTTCCTAAGCACATGAAAGTTCCGCGCGTAAACAACGCCAGCTATTTGATCTGCGGCCTCCTGATCGTATTCGCGCTGGCCTCGACTGCGACGGCTCAGGAAACAACCGGCAACATCGCGGGGCAGGTAACCGATCAAAACGGCGGCACAATCTCCGGCGCGGTCGTGACGATGACAGATCCGGCGCGTGGCTTTCAGCGTACCTACCAAACGACCGAAGACGGCACTTTCAACGCGACCGATCTGCCGGCCAGCAGCTATACGCTGACGGTGGAAATGCAGGGCTTCAAGAAATACCAGCAAGAGAGATTTCAGGTGAGCGTGAACGATCGACGCACCCTCAACATTGTGCTTGGTCCGGGAGAAGTCACCGAACTCGTGACCGTAGTGGCCGACACGCCGTTGGTTCAGGACAGCCCGACGCAGCGCGGACTGATAAGCGGCGATCAGATACGCGAGCTGCCGCTCAACACGCGCAACTTTGTTCAGCTTGCGCTATTGACCGCGGGCGTTAACTCGTCGAATGGGAGTCAGATTGGATCGGGCGCGCTGTCGGTAGTGCAACTATCAATAAACGGCGGCCGAACTTCCGCGATCAATTGGCTGGTGGACGGTGCGCGCAACGTTGATACGGGTTCAAATCTCACGCTGCTGACTACGCCGAGCATTGACGCGATTCAGGAGTTCACGATCCTGACTTCAAACTACGCGGCTGAGTTTGGCCGCAACGGCGGTGGCGTCATCAACGTGGTAACGCGGTCTGGCACCAACGATTTTCACGGCACGATTTATGAATTCCTGCGCAACGATGCCTTGAATGCGCGGCCGCCGTTTCAGGTCACGCCGCTGCAGGGGATTAACAAGGCGAACGGCGAGCCGCGTTTCAAAGCGCCGCTGAATTACAACGACTATGGCTTTACAATTGGTGGCCCACTCTATTTGCCGCGTTTCGGCGAAAATGGAAAGCGCGTTTTTGACGGGCGCAATAAAAGTTTTTTCTTCTATTCGCAGGAGTGGCGCAAGACGAAGTCGGTAAACACTGCCGTCGGCACCGTGCCAACGATCGAGCAACGCAACGGCATCTTCGCGGGCACAATTAGAAATCCATTCACTGGCGTCGCTTTTCCGACCGACGCTGCTGGAAACTCAATCTTCACCTCGTTCATCGATCCAAATTCAGCCGCGATCCTGAAGTTCATTCCGCTGCCGAATGAAGTTACGCCCGGTACGAACACGCTCAATCGTTTTCGCCGCGCCGTGCCACTTGCTGCCGAGGTGAGACAGGAAATCCTGCGGTTGGATCACAATTTCAATGCCAACTGGTCCATCTTCGGCCGTTACATTCGCGAAGACTTTTCCCGTAACGATCCTGGTGGCAACCAGTTTGCCGATCCGTTTGCGATTGGCGCTGTCGCCGGAACACTTTATCCGTTTGTAGCGGCGCAAAATACCAAGACGCCGGGCAAGAACTTTGTAGTCAATGTGAAGACAATCGTCTCGCCGACAATGATTAACGAAGCAGCATACGACTACGCCTTCAACGCTGTGATTACAAACTTCGCCGGCACTGGTT
>JANMKA010000089.1:0-13558 GCA_031371765.1 Blastocatellia bacterium | reverse complement strand
GACGACTGGAAAACTAAAATACGCGGAAACGATTGTCGCCGGATTTGAAAACACGCCGCAGGCTTTCATCGGCCTGTTTAGCGGTGACAACCTCGGCAAGCAAATAGTCAAAGTGGCGGAGGCAGGTGCTTAGCGTCTCAGCAGGATCAAGATGCCCGCGATGATGCCAAGCACGGCCAAACCGGTGGTGACCGTGGTGGAGACCCTGATGCTCAGCAGCGGCAAGAGCCCAGTGAGAATTAACCATAGACCAAGTAAGATCATTCCCAGATTTCGACCAGCCAAACTGTTTGTTATTGCCATTTCGTCTCCTTCTCAAAGGCCCGGTCTGTTCAGCCGACCGGGCGAAAGACTATGCAGGTGGTAGTTCCGTGGGCGTAGATTTTGTTCTTCTGGTCGAGAATTTTTCCTTCAGCCACAGCAGTGCGGCCGCCGACGTGAATAATATTTGCTTCGCAACGAACTAAACCCGTCTCGGCAGAGATCGCCCGCAGGTAATTGACCTTGATTTCCAGCGTTGTGTAACTCGCGCCCGCCGGCAAAGTTGAATGGACCGCGCAGCCCATCGCGGAATCAAGCAGCGTCGCGGCCAGCCCGCCATGGACCACGCCGATCGGGTTGTAGTGATACTCGGCCGGTTCAACGGTAAACACCGCGTGTCCCTCACCGAGTTCAGCGATGCGAAAATTCAACAACACGCCGATCGGTGGTGGCGGCAGTTCGCCGGCGACGATCTTTTGCAAGTATTCCATGCCCGACAAACCAACTGCGGACTTTGCCAGCGCGCGTGGATCTTCCCAGGTGATGGTGCGAGTTCGTGGGTTGGACATGGGCGGAATAGTAAACAGCAGACAGTAAACAGTAAACAGCAGCAGTTACATCATCCAGAGATTGAAAGTCTCACAGGTTAAGAAGGGTGGCTTGCCCGCTGAGATTGGGAAGCACCCAACTCGATTGGACCAAGCCACCTTACCTGTGAGACTCATTGACTTGAATTGCTCGCTGTGACTCTGTGGCTCTGTGATTAGTTTCAAGCAGCGCAGCAAAGTGACAGTTAGAACGTGCAGCCGTACGACTTCATCGAGGCGCGGGCAGATTCCGCTGATTGCTTGCAAGCTGCTGCCAGAGTTCCCTTGGTGGTCGGGTTTGCCGCGAGTTTGCTCCACGAGCTACGCCATTGCGCGATAGCAGTTTTGTATTGCGCGCGTGCGGTTTCCGGAACTTTGCTGGATACGCAAGCGTCGTAGGCAGCGATGAATTCGTCGCACTCCGGCACTCCGATCTTTTCGCCGGCAGCCGCAGTTGTGACTGGTGGCGCGGTGGTTGTTGCCGCCTTGTTCGTATTAGCCGGTGTAACGCTAACGTTGGTGTTCTCTGTCTTCGCACATCCGATTAGGACGAGGGTGCAAATTACGCACAATGAAATCTTGATTAACATGTAAAGCTCCTGATGTTCAGCTAGCCCTTTGGCGCTGAACCTTCGTAGGGGATGGAAGAGCGAAGGCATCATACACAGGTAAGCGAAGATAGTGGAGCTTCTCCTTGGGAGATAATTTACAGCACAACCAACGCGAGTTTTCGTTCGAAAGCGAGATTCCGGGGCGAGTCCGCCTCCGCTTGCAACTATTTAAGTCTTTTTGTGGGCCAACTTAGCGGACTCAGCCCCCCGGTTACGCCAGGTTCTCAAGGATCCCTCAAGCATTCCTCAACCACCCCTGACTATCGTTACACCAGATGCAAGCAATCGTTGCGAAACCACCCAGGTGAGGCAACGACTAAATAAACCGCTGGAGGAAACGATGTCTAGACGCTTTGTAACCTTTCGCCCTATTTTTCCAAAGTTCAATAACAAGCCCTGGTTGCGAACAGCATTGGCGCTCACGCTCTGCGCGACTGTTCTGATTGCCCTGGCTGCCATTGCGCCCGCATCGACCGCGACGAGCTTAGCAAGAAGGTTCCTGGGTTTGACCGCGAATACAAGCGCAAAGGTTGCGAGCAAAGGGCGCAAGGCGTCAGTCGCTAACTTCAATCCTAATGTCGCGCCGGCCGTGCCGGTCGATGACACATTGTCGCCGACTAACAAAGCGATTACGTACACGGGTGGGCCATTCGTGATCCCAACGAACTCGACCGACAGTGCTGCAGGCCCGGTCGATTGTGACGATGCCAATCCTTGTGATAACCACGCTCTAACGATCGACATTCCGCAGGACTACAAGACCGCGAACCCCAGCGACTTTGTAAAGGTGGAGGTGACGTGGAGTGATCCTACCGGCGGACAGGACCTCGACGTATTTCTAGTAGACAATCCTGATGACCGCGCCTATCCCGCGCACGCTGGAAACGGCAGCGCCAACCCCGAGGTTTTCACCGTACCAATTAGCAATTTGCCTGCGGGCAGTAGTCATTACTTCGTTCGCGTAATTCCGTTTGTCAGTACCGGCCAAGCTTTTACAGCCACAATCAATTTGGTTTCGACGCCGGCGCCGACACCAACGCCGACGCCCGTAGTTTTCTCAGGCATCGCTCCGCGCTATTACAACTACGCGCCTGGTCCAGGAATTGGCGAGAACGCGGGTGAGCCTACCGTTGGCTTTAATCCGTTTTCGCGTCGCGCCATGTTCATCTCCGGTCTACAAACGCTGAAGGTGACTTTTCCTGAAGAAATTTCGCCGGCGGGATCAGTCGCAGGTTCGTGCGATGCGCAATGGGAAGACGTTTCTTATGTGCTGACCAGCAAGAAGTCGCTTGACCCCATTCTGTACACCGACCCGCGAACCGGGCGCACTTTTGTTTCACAGTTGAATAGCGTGGTGCCGCCGGCATCGCCCGTCCTGATCGGACTCAACAGTTTGATGGCATACACAGATGACGATGGCGCGAGCTGGACGCCGGCGCAGATCAATCCGCCAGACGGCAGCTATGATCACCAAAGTGTGGGCGCCGGTCCATACCCGGCTTCGCTGCCGCTTGGCAACGACATTAATAAAGGCGAAGCGGTCTACTACTGCTCGCAAGTCGGCGTTAACGGTTTGTGCTCGCGCAGTGACAACGGTGGTCTGACTTTCAATCGTTCGGTGCCGATCTTTGGCTTAACGGATGGTTGCGGCGGCATTCATGGACATCCAAAAGTTGCGCCGGACGGAACGGTGTATGTTCCGGTGCGTGGCTGCAGTAACGTGCAGGCCGTCACCGTCTCTGAAGATGGCGGCATAACGTGGAAGGTCCGCAAAGTTCAGGGCGCAGGTTTCGCGGCCAAAGCGCCGCCGGGAATTCTGGACCCGACCGTGGGGGTTGCCAGCGATGGCACTCTTTACTTCGCTTACATCAGTGGTGAGCCGAGTGGTGGGCGCGCGCGGGTTGCGGTTAGTCATGACAAAGGTGTCACCTGGACCAACGACAGCGATATCGGCGTTTCCCAGGGAATCAACAACGCCGTGTTTGCGACTGCGATAGCGGGCGATCCGAACCGCGCCGCGGTGGCGTTCCTTGGCTCGACTGAATCGGGCGATCATCAATCGGCGGCTTTCAAGGGAACCTGGTACGTCTTCATCGCGCACACTTACGACGGCGGCAAGACCTGGGTGACGGTTAACGCCACTCCCAACGCTCCGGTCCAACGAGAAGCAGGAATTTGGAATCAGGGCGGCAGCAGTCCGTTGCGCAACCTGCTCGACTTTACCGGCATTGCGATGGACGACAAGGGTCGCGTGGTTTATGGCTTCGCCGACGGCTGCATTGGCGATTGTGAATCCAAAGGGCCAAACTCGTTCAGCGCGAAGGCAACGATTGCACGCCAGTCGGGCGGCAAGGGATTGCTGGCCCAGTTCGATCAGGTTGAGCCAATCGCGCCGCAACGTCCGTGTTTGAAAGGGCGTCGCGATGACATGGGAAGTTTCCTGACCTGGCGAGTGCCAGATAACGGTGGGTCACCCATTACTGCTTACAAGATCTATCGCGGCACGTCGCCGACCAACATGGCCCAGATCGGTCAGACCGAAGGCGGCAAAACTTCCTACAGCGATCGCAGTGGCAGTAGTGCGGTCACTTCTTATACCTACAAGATCACAGCAGTAAACGCTCTGGGAGAAGGTCAGGCCAGCAACCTATCGGCGCTGACCGTTGGTCCGCGCGTGGAATCGACAGGCGCCTGCATGCTGCCGGGCGTTCAGGTTCTTGTCGATCCCACCGGGGACGCCAGCGACACTCAGGCTGCTCATGACATTACTTCGGTGTCCATGTCCGAGCCTCAAGCTTTGTCGGGCAAAATTGTGTTCACCATTAAAGTTGCGGCCCTGCAATCAGTTCCGCCCGGCTGGCGTTGGGCCGTTCGTTTCGGCGCGCCACAAGCGCCACCCGCTAATCCCGTGCTTGGAGCGCAGGAAGACTGGTTCGTTTCCATGACTACTTCGGACGGCGCCGCGCCTACTTTTACTTACGGCAGCACCGGTGTATTCCAGGGCGCAGCTCGTGTCTTTAACACAATCGGCAATCTGGATCCGGCAAGCAACGTTACGGCGGACGGCACCATTACTCTCGTGCTGCCAAAATCCGCGATAGGCAATCCTGCTCCGGGCCAGGCCATCAGCAGCATATTCGGAAGCGTACGCGCCACGGTGCCTTCAGCCTTACCCGGCACAGGTGGAACCAACGAAACGATTCCTGACAGCACCGGCACCGGCAGCTACGAGTTGCGACCGGCTAACCTATGCCTGCCCAACACGGCGCCGCTGGCAATGCTGACTGCGAACGTCGATGAAGGTATCGAACCACTAACTGTGCAGTTCGATGGCAGTGCTTCGTCTGATTCTGACTCAATCGACACTATCGCCAGCTATACCTTTAATTTTGGTGACGGCAGCGATGATGTAACGCAAACGACACCGACCATTGGCCATTCCTTTGATGCGGGCGAATACATCGTCAGGCTGGTAGTAACCGATTCGCGCGGCAAGGTGAGTTCCAACACAGCGCAATTCAAGGTAGATGTGGACCAGGCGGCACCATCGCCGACACCAACACCTACGCCGGCGCCCACACCAGCGAGCATTGAGGACAACGACTCGCGTATTGCTTATTCAAGCGGCTGGCATCAGGCCGATGCGGCCGGCGCAAGCGGTGGGCACTTCCGCTATCACCAGGGAAATAGTGCACAGCATTATGCGAATCTGGACTTTACCGTCCCGCAGGGTAATACCGGGGCGATTACCTACTCGTTCGCGAAGAGCACTAAAGGCGGCACGGCTGACGTCTATCTGGATGGTCAGTTGAAGCAGACAGTGAATTTCGCGGGCAGCTCCGGATCGACGCAGTCGCCGGAATTCAAAGCGGAATACAACCTGACCTTCGGAAACCTGGCCGCGGGCGCGCACAAACTGGAAATCAAGAACCTGAGTGGCGTGGTCTATCTGGATCGCTTCTCGCTCGTGAGTTCCAGCTCAAGCGCACAACCGGCATCCGGCCCGGGAGCCACAACCAATCAGTCGGGCAGTGCAGCGGGCGGGCAGGCGGCGAGCAGCAACTATTCAATGCCGTCTAACTCGCAGGAGGTGTCGGTGGTCGCTGAGTCGAGCGTCAACCTGCCATTCAAACTGTTACTGGTCGATCCAAAGGGTTTGACTTTGCAAACGGCAGACGCTGCTGCGGGAGTGGCAGTACTGAACGTACCCGTTTCCCAAAGTGGGGTTTACGTCATCAAGGTGGTGAACCTGAGTCTTGGACCAATACAGTTCACGACGACCACAACGCCAACAGTCAAACGTTAGCTGGTTAACGCGCTTGACCAAGAGAGCAGAGGCAAGGCATGTCCTTGCCTCTGTTTTCTTATTCTGCGTCAAGGGCCTCTGCGCCGGTCCGATCAGACTTTTTGTGCAAAGCTACCTCTAAGTTGTAAAGTACCTCATCTTGGCGAGCGCACAATCAACCAACCATCCAATCGGCAAATCTGTTCCGCGCAAAGAAGGCCGGAAAAAGGTCACGGGCCAGGCGCTGTACGTTGACGACATTTCGTTTCCGGAAATGATCTATGGCGTGACGGTGCGCAGTTCGGTGCCGCGCGGTCGCATCACCAAAATTTCATTCGCAGGCGATATTCCCTGGAACGAGTTCACCATCGTCACGGCTAAAGACATTCCGGGCGAGAACTATGTCGCGCTTATTCTCAACGACCAGCCTTATCTCGCCGACGAAGTTGTCAATCATGCGGAAGAGGCGATCGTCCTGCTTGCCCATCCCGATAAGCATCTGCTCGAAGAAGCGCGCCGCAATGTTCACATCGAATATGACGAACTGCCTGCCATTTTCACGCTCGAAGATTCGGTAAACAAGAAAGAAATTATCTGGGGCGCAGACAACGTCTTCAAAACATTTCTGGTGGACAAGGGAAACGTCGATGAGGCGTGGGGCCACGCGGATCTGATTGTTGCAGGCGAATATTTCACCGGCGCGCAGGAACAACTTTACATTGAGAACAACGGCGTCATCGCCATCGCAAACGAACAGGAGGGCGTGACTGTCTGGGGCTCGATGCAGTGTCCTTACTACGTACACAAGGCGCTAATCAAATTGTTCGCGTTGCCGGAAGACAGAGTTCGCGTAATTCAGACTGAAACTGGCGGCGGGTTTGGCGGCAAGGAAGAATACCCGTCGATGATTGCGGGGCATGCCGGGCTGCTGTCGTTGAAATCCGGTAAGCCGGTCAAGATTATTTATGACCGCGCTGAAGACATGGTTGCTACTACGAAGCGCCATCCGTCGCGCACGCGACACAAAACTGCGGTTACGAAAGACGGCAAGCTGCTCGCCATGGACATCGAGTTCGTCGTCGATGGCGGCGCCTACTGTACGCTTTCGCCGGTAGTCCTTTCGCGCGGGACGATTCATGCTGCTGGTCCATACTTTTCCCCAAACGTGCGCATTCGTTCGAGCGCGGTGGCCACGAACATTCCGCCGCACGGCGCGTTTCGAGGGTTTGGGGCGCCGCAAAGCATCTTCGCGCTCGAGCGCCATCTGGATAAGGTTGCGGCAGCAGTTGGGCTAACTGCGGACGAATTTCGCCGCCGCAACTTCATTCAACAGGGCGAGACGACCGCGACCAGTCAAATCATTCGCGAGAAAGTTGATATGGCTGGACTGCTCGATCGCGCGTTTGAATTGACGGGCTATCACGAAAAGCGCCAGCGGTTCGCGAAAGAGAACGAGGGAGCGCCAATCAAAAAAGGCATTGGCTTCGCGACGTTCATGCATGGCGCCGGCTTCACCGGATCGGGCGAAGTTTATTTGGCGTCGGTCGTGGGCGCTGAAGCAACCAGCGAAGGACGCGTGCGTATTCTTGCGGCCAGCACCGAGATTGGACAGGGCACCAACACGATCTTCGCCCAAATCGCATCCGAAGCGCTGGGCGTCGACAGCGATCTAATCGAGGTCGCACAACCCGACACCGCAAACGTGCCGAACAGTGGACCAACGGTCGCGTCGCGCACCTGCATGGTCGTCGGCAAGCTCGTGGAATCGGCGGTGTTGGCATTGAAACAGACGTTGGTCGGCAGCGGCTTGCTGAAAGAAGACTACAGCCAAAGCGATTTTCAAGACGCCTGCCGCAAGCACCTCGAGAAGTTTGGCCCTTTAAAAACTTTCAGTACCTACCAGGCGCCGCCGAACATTTACTGGAACGACGAGAAGTACCAGGGCGATGCGTATGGCGCTTTTGCCTGGGCAGTTTACGTCGCCGAAGTTTCAGTCGATTCGTTGACGTACGAGGCCCATGTCGATGACTTTGTTGCGGTCCAGGAAGTCGGCCGCGTGATCAATCCGGTCATGGCAACCGGACAAATTGAAGGCGGCGTCGCCCAGGGCATTGGTTTCACGCTTTTTGAAAATGTCGTTTGGCAAAACGGGCGCATGGCAAACAATCAGATGACCAACTACATCATGCCCACGCCGGCCGACATTCCGCCAATTCGGGTTTACTTTGCAGAGAACCCCTATGCGTATGGACCAGGCGGCGCCAAGGGAATTGGCGAGTTGCCTATGGATGGACCAGCGCCGGCAATTCTGAATGCAATTGAGAACGCGACTGGCGTTAGCTTTAATCACGTGCCGCTGATGCCAGAAGCGATAATGGAAGTAGTGAACAGCAAACAGTAAACAGCAAACAGTGACCGTAAACAGTGAACCGTAAATTGTGAGGCGCACCCGGTTTTTCGCAGTTCAAAATGAAATCAGACCATAACAAGGCTGAAATAGAGTTTTCCGTTAATGGCGAGGCGCGGAGGGTTGAAGTGCATCCGATGGCGCGATTGCTCGATGTGTTGCGCGAGCAATTGCACCTGACCGGAACAAAAGAAGGCTGCGGCGAAGGCGAATGCGGCGCTTGTTCAGTTTTCATAAACGGAAAAATTGTCAACAGTTGTCTCGTGCCGGTGGCCCAGGTAGCGGGCGCTGAAGTCAAAACCATCGAAGGCGTCGCCACCGGTAATCAACTGCACGCGGTGCAGCAGGCATTCATTGATTGTGGCGGAGCGCAATGCGGCATCTGCACGCCGGGCATGGTGCTGGCAGCGATCGATTTGCTGGAACGCAATCCGAAACCTACTGATGCTGACATTCGCACCGGACTGGCGGGCAATCTTTGCCGCTGCACCGGCTATATGAAGATTTTTGAGTCGGTAGTGCGTGCGTGTCGGGAGCATTGAAGAGTGTCGAGCACTTGAACACGAAAACCAAAGTTGATATGTCGTCAGAGGCCATCACGGCGCGGCTTAAGCGTTGCTGCGGCTTGGGAGATGCCGAGCGACGAGCGACGATGATTCGAGAACTAATGGCCGAAATAAAGTCCGGAAGTACGGCTCCGGAATCGAGGAAAAAGAAAAAGGCCACGGATGCGCGCATTCATTCCTAACTATAACCTCGTCACATCCCGATCCTTATCGGATGTACTCTCGCAGCTCGCAGCCGAACCAGGCGTTTGGCGGCCCTTCGCCGGCGGCACGGATCTAATGGTGTTGCTCGAAGCCGGCAAACTGCCGCATAAAAACTATCTTAACCTCTGGAACCTGAACGAACTGCGCGGTATTGAAGTAACGGACCGGCAAGTAACGCTGGGCGCGTTGACCACTTACACCGAGGTGCAGCAGGAAAAAGTATTGCAGCAAGAGTTTCCCATGCTTTGCCAGGCGGCGAGTGAAACTGGTGGACTGGCAATTCAAAATCGCGGCACGCTGGGCGGCAACATTGTGAATGCGTCGCCGGCAGCCGATTCACCGCCGGCTTTGCTGGCCTATGACGCAGAACTCGAATTGGTTTCTTTAAGAGAAGCGCGCTGGGTTCCCTATCACGGGTTCCACACCGGCTACAAGCAAATGATCATTCGGCCCGATGAGCTGTTGGCGCGCATTCGCCTGGCGCGCCGCACAGAAAAAGTGCAGCATTACTATCGCAAAGTCGGTACGAGGAAAGCGCAGGCGATAGCGAAAGTGTGTTTCGCGGGCACGGCGCAGATGCGCGATGAGAAGATCGAAGATTTGCGCATCGCTCTTGGCAGCATCGCCGCCGTGCCGTTGCGCTGCCTGAAGACCGAGGACGCCTTGCGCGGCAGCGAACTAAATCCCGCGTCAATCGATCGGGCCCGAGCGGTACTCGCAAATGAAATAGTTCCTATTGACGATATTCGTTCCACCAGCAATTATCGGCGCCAGGTAAGTCTTAATTTGCTTGGTGACTTTCTGCAACAGCTTAGTGCTTGAGTTTAATGTTCACTAAGACTACCCAACTCGCGCCCTAACGTCGGCGCGTTTTAAACATGATCCGAACATGCATAAATAAAACGCTGGCCTTCGCATTTAGCGTTGCCGTGTTGTGTGCCGTTTCAGTCAGCGCGCGCGCGAATTGTCCCGGCGACTTTAAGCCCGCCGCGGGCGCGCCGCTGGAAATGCTGGTGCTGGGTGATTCGATCATGTGGGGCCAGGGTCTTAAGCCTGAGCAGAAGTTCTCCTGGCGCATTAAATGCTGGCTTCAGGAAAAGACAAACAGAGAGGTCAGCCAACAAGTCTTCGCGCATTCGGGCGCCCTCTTAAAAGGCTCGGCAGAAGCACCCAGGTTCAAGTCAAACGACGGCGAGGTAAACCTTCCTTATCCGACAATCAATGAGGAACTCGATCACGCGCGCGCTTTCTATGGCCCAGGCAACACGAAAGTAGATCTGATTTTGCTTGACGGGTGCATCAACGACGTCGATGTCAGCAATCTCCTGAACGTTACTACTGACCCAGTCTGGCTGCGCGAACGAATCAATACGAGCTGTAAGGTCGGCATGCACGATTTGTTGAAACGGGTAACGGAGGGTTTCCCAAATGCCCAGGTAATCGTGCCGAGTTATTACCGGATCATCTCCGACAGCACGGCCGACAACGCCTTTATCCGGTTGCTGGCAAAGAGCCTGAACAGCGAGCGGCCTGAAGCGCGACGCATGTCGGATAAAGAGATGCGCGACCGGCTGATCAAGCTTTCGGAACTCTGGTACCGCGAGTCAACGGCGGATCTCCGCGCGGCTGTCGACGCGGTTAACAGCGATTTCGGCGCCAGAAGTTTGCCACCGAGAGTGTCATTCGTCGAGATCGATTTCTGGCCCGAACATTCATTTTCCGCCGCGGAAACGTTGCTGTGGAATTTTATTTTTGGGTCGACGAACCTTTCCGGCCTGCGCAAATTTATCGTCATCCTTTCGTTTGGTACGAACGCCTACAAACCGAATGACGAAGTTCGCGAAAGCCGAATTCGCAGTTGCAAGGAAACATTCAAAGAACCGAAGGGCGTGAAGGAAACTCCTGCGGAAAAAAGTGCGCGCAAAGACCGACTGCTGATTTGCCGCTATGCGTCGCTGGGCCATCCAAGTGAAATGGGCGCGCTGGTTTATACCGAGGCGATCAAGGGACACCTGCAATGGATGATCGATAAGGCCGGTTGGCGAAGAGAGAAAAAATCAGAACCGCTTCCTTGAGGAGAAGTGATCAATGAGCGCCCCCTTTGACTTCCCCGAATTTCGCCGCAAAGCAGTCGAGCCGGTTGTTTGTATCAAGGCTGGTTGGAACCTGATCAAAAATCAATATTGGCTGTTCGTCGGCATCACTGTCGTTGGCATCCTGGTTGGGAGTGTAGTGCCTTTCGGTATTTTGCTTGGGCCAATGATGTGCGGTATCTACCTAACGCTCTTCAAAACCAAGCGGGCGCAGCCGATAGAGTTTGGTGATCTCTTCAAAGGTTTCGATTACTTTGGCGACAGCCTGATCGCCACTTTGTTGCACCTGGTTCCCATCCTGGTGATCTTCGTGCCCTCATACATTGTTTTTTATATCGGGCTAATTTTCATGATGCCGCGTAATGGCGAGCCGGATCCCACTGCGCTGTTTAGTTTTTTTGGGCTCTTCGTCATCTTTTGGCTGGTGATGATGGTAATTCTGATCATCGTTTCTGTCGGGTTCACTTTTGCGTACCCGTTAATTGTGGACCGGCGTCTTTCCGGACTTAACGCAGTGAAGCTGAGCATCAAGGCCGGCATGGCAAACTTTTGGCAACTGCTCGGCATGCTTTTGCTCAACGGGCTCGTTAGTTTTGTCGGCCTGCTCTTTTGTTACGTGGGTGCCTTTCTGGTACTGCCGATTACGTTTGCTGCCATCGCCACCGCCTACGAGCAAGTGTTTGGTCTGGTAGAGGGCGGGCTGCAACCGAATTTGCCGCCGCCACCGCCGACGTTCCTCTGATATGACCGTGCTCGGGGGCACAGACTTCAGGTGGCGACAGTCCGCGAGCACAGACTAATGGAACCTCTGATTAAGTAGACTGAATAGGATCAGCATTTTAGTCTTCGACGCGTAGCGTCCGCACGAATTTAGCCCGGCCTTTTAAGGCTGGGAAAGCCAGGAAAGTATTTGCGTCGCGTAGCGACGTTCGAAACCATAGGATACTCAATCGTCGCTACGCGACGAGAGCAAGAAAAAAACTGCTCCCGGCGTTGAAACGCCGGGCTAAATTCGTGGGGATGCTACGCGTCGAAGACTTGATCAGAGTCTCCTAAAAGTCTATGCCACTAGCACCGAATCTCGTCATTCGTAGTAAACAGGTGGTGTTGCCGCATGGATTGGCGGCGGCAGCGATTCATATTTCACAAGACAAGATAACAACGGTCGCGGCTTACGAAGATATTCCCGCGGGATGTGAACTGGTGGAAGTGGACGAGCAAGCGATTGTGATGCCGGGCCTGGTTGATAGTCACGTTCACGTCAACGAACCTGGACGAACCGAATGGGAAGGATTTGAAACTGCGACGCGCGCAGCGGCGGCGGGCGGCATCACCACGATTGTAGACATGCCGCTGAATTCAATTCCGCCGACGACTACGCTCGCCGGGTTTGGCGAGAAATTAGCCGCAGCCAAAAGCAAATGTCTTGTCGATGTTGGTTTTTGGGGCGGAGTGGTTCCGGGAAACACGAGTGAACTGGCGGCGTTGCGAGACGCAGGCGTAGTTGGTTTTAAATGTTTTCTAATTCATTCCGGCGTTGATGAGTTTCCTAATGTTACTGAAGAAGATTTGCGGATTGCCTTGCCTGAGCTGAGTCGGTTGGGAACAATCCTGATCGTTCACGCGGAAGTTCCCGGGCCAATAGACAAGGCAGGCAATCCGGCTTGTCATCCAGCAGTTGAAAATGAGCCAGGGCATGTCTGTGCGACTGAGTACCAGACGTTTCTCACCTCGCGGCCGCGCGCGGCGGAAAACGAAGCGGTCGAGTTGATGATCAAGCTGGCGCGCGAATTCGGCACGCGCGTGCACATCGTTCATCACTCCTCGGCGGATGCGCTCGGCGAATTGCGAGCCGCGAAAACCGCGGGCTTGAAAATCACCGCTGAAACGTGTCCGCATTATTTGACGCTGGCCGCGGAAGATATTCCGGACGGCGCGACAGAGTTCAAGTGTTGTCCCCCTATCCGCGAGCGGGAAAACTGTGAACAGCTTTGGGCCGCGCTGAGCGATGGCACACTGGACATGATCGTGTCGGATCATTCACCGTGCCCGCCCGAAATGAAGCTGCGTGATAGCGGCGACTTTCTTGCGGCCTGGGGCGGCATCTCGTCGTTGCAATTGCGACTGCCGCTTGTCTGGACCGAAGCCCAGCGCCGCGGTCATTCCCTCGATGACTTGAATCGTTGGCTGTGCGCGGCGCCAGCGCAACTGGTTGGCTTGCAGAATCGTAAAGGAAAGATCGCGGCTGACTGTGACGCTGATTTGGTAATTTGGAATCCGAAAAAGCAATTTGCGGTGAGGGGGGAAGAGTTGCGTCATCGTCATAAATTGACGCCCTATGAAGGCCGAATACTTTCCGGCGTCGTCGAGAAGACTTTTCTTCGCGGCCGGAAGATATATGATGATGGCGAATTCGTCGGCGAACCGAGCGGCGTTTTGTTGACGCAACCGCAATCGTAGTGGAATGAGGTCAGTACCGTCCGCGGTAACGGATGGGTGTATTGATTGCCGATGTCGGAACCCATCCGCTACCGCGGACGGTAC
>JANMKA010000052.1:0-2516 GCA_031371765.1 Blastocatellia bacterium | reverse complement strand
CGGCCTGACGTTTTCAATTTTCTAGAACTTACTTGGGGGCTGGAAGACTTACGAAGGGTTCAGTGCCAGCGGATTGCTAAGACAATCATTTCAACTGAGGCTGTTTCTAAACACTGACGGATGTGTGTCAACGATGAGTCGCACGATCGTTTCGCGATCTTTCGGGGGATAGGCTTTCGCAAATTGATAACGATAAAGACAGCGTGCATCTTGATTGACGTCAGGATCCACCTTGGGATGTCGCTGAAACTTCAGAGCCGGACAACTCACCTCGTCATTTACTTTTCACTGCCGCCAGCCCCGAAAGTGAGGCCAGCCCAGATTGGCGACTGCGACGCCGGCTGGTGCGGCTGCGGCTCCTCCGCGGCGCTGCTGCGCATGCGGTCAGAGTTGGTGTCGAGACTGCGAAGAAATTCCACCACGTCTGCCCGCTGTGCCGGACTAGAAAAATAGAACGGATGCGGCGCTTGCATGCCGCGGCGCGGGTTGAATAATTCATCCAGGGTCGGCACTGAGTTGTCATGTAGAAATACCGGCTTGCGCGCCAGGTCCAAAAGCAGCGGTAAGGCAATGCCGCGCTCTTCGCCGCGCAAGCTGGCGTTAACCACCGCCATCTTGTCATCGAAAATATTATTCACCGTGTTCTGGACCGGATTGAGCGGAGGCTCACGCTGCGCCAGCACCACTGGATTGTCGCCCGGGAAGATTCGCTTCATCGGGATAATAAAGGGCGGCACAAACTTACTCTGATCGACGTTATGACAAGCCGTGCAACTGCTGGTGCGGAATAGTTCCCGACCGCGAGCTACCGCCCTGGCGTTACCCACCTCGCCAGCAGGCGCGGGCAAGCTGTCCAGATAGGCGCTCATATTCAGCAGCTTGTTATTGTCTACCCGGATTCCGAGCGGCGCTTCTTCGCTGCCGGGCGCGGGGTGTGCGGGCGCCTTCACATAAGGGTAGCCCTTGACTCCAGTCGCTTTCAGAACTTTTACGTAGTCATCGGCAATCTCATCTCCCGCGGCGCCGCCAAGCTTGTGTAGAAACGCGCGGCCGCCCGGAGTGGTCAGATTCGTTAGGTCAAAGAGGCTCGTGTAGACCAGATTGCTGAAGTTGTCTAACTTGGCGATAGTGCCTTCACTGCCGAAAGGAAAAGCGAGATCTTGCCGGAAGAGCGGCGTGTTGTGCATGGGATCGCCATTGCCGTCGAACGTATCGTCAAACATGCCGACGGGATAAAAAGCCGGGTTGCTTAGGTAAGCATCAACTTCCGCCTCGCTCGATTTTTCTGTCAAACCCTGCGGAGCTCGGCCCAGCGTCGCGCCTTTGTTGGCTGTCAGGGAGAGTTGCAGCACGGGATAGAGAGCGCGCGAGTTGTCAGCCATCGCAAAGATGGCGCCGAGGTTTATGTTATGGGCCGCTCGTCCGTCTAATCGCTTGCCAATCGAACCGCCGTTGGGAAGGTCAAATACAGACTTGTCGGTGATGGTGTGACACAGCGCGCAACTCGCGCCGACTTTGTCACCCTTCGCGAGGTCGATTTTGCCGTCGCCGTTACTATCTTTCGCAACCATGCCGATGACTGCATTGGCCTCGAGCAACTTCATGGTCGTCTTCGGATCATTGAGCAGCGGCGCCTGCTTCGGTGACAAGTCGGTTTTCAGTTCCGCGGCCACGGCTTGTTTCGTAGCGGAATCCAAAGCGTCGACATCAACGCTCAAACCCGCCTTCAACGCTTGCACTGGCGTCAGTTTCGCTTTCTTGACTCCCTTTGGCAGACGCACTGCATCAGTCCAGAAGCCTTCATTGCCAAATGTCTCGAAGCGGAATACGTCGCGCCCCGCCGCCGCATCGCCGCGCTCGTGTGGAACCGGCACGCCCGCATGGGCCGGCCCGTCAGCCGGCGCTGTCATGTTTTGCGCTTTGGTCGTGTCTTGAATCCGATTGTAGGCGATGGCTACGAGAGCCAGGACGACCGCGCAAAGCGTCACGCAGAGGCGCAGTAAGATCGAGCGAGTTGACTTAAGTTGACGAAACATACTTCCATTCTCCTTCGGGAATCCGACAGCAGCAGCATATAGGGGTGGAAATTCTTTGGAGGGAAGGGTAATACGTTAGCAGGAGGATGAATGGATTGTATGTTTTTCAGCGCACAGAAGTCTGTCAGGAAACACCGGAAAAATTGTCAGGAAATTTCCTTACACGAGGCAGCGAACTTCCAGGTGCAGCCTTTGACGGCCAAACCTGGATTACAATCCGTCGTCTAGTTTAGGTCGAGGTTATCAGGGCCGGGCTTTGGTGAGAAAAGCTTATGCTTAATCGCCGCATAACGTTTGACCAGTCGCCAGCCGCGCGAACTCTTGATCATCCTCAGCTCGTTTTCTTTGGCAGCCAGTTGCGCCGCCGTCTCTCTGCCCACCGCATCTGCAACGCTCTTGAGCCGGGGTGACAAATCTCGCAGGTACTGCGCCGCTGCCAGTTGCTCGGCGAACAGGTCCTCGGAAGTCGTTTTGTGTTCG
>JANMKA010000026.1:0-9460 GCA_031371765.1 Blastocatellia bacterium | reverse complement strand
CAAACCGTCAACCAGCCCGCCCGTCTCCTGAAACTCTATCGACAGGAAGTAAGCTGCCGAAACATTGACGCGTTTCACTTCCGCGCAGGCGGCGTCGCTGCCGCAACCCAATATCTGATCGCTCCAGAAGTTGAAACCACTCTCCTCCGGTTCGCGGCCCAGGAAATCCAGGTAGTGCTGCCGCACAAAGTACTCGGCCGTATCAACCGGATTGCTCGTCGCCGACGACGCGGTCGCGGTGAACGTGGCTTCCGTCTGATTACTTAACTGCGAGAAGGAACGCTCCTGCGGACTGAACGAATAGTTCGCACGCGTGGCTCGCACCGTGTAGAACCCAGTCGTCTCGACTTCCGCGAAACTGTAGTTGCCATTCGCGTCCGTAATCATCTTGCGGTTTTGCGTCCCGCTTAAATTCACCACTGCGCCAGCCAACGGAACCCCGTTCGTATCCCTGATGCGCCCGCTGATGGTTCCGGACGTGGCCGTCGGTGCTACGGCTAATGCGAAATAAGCAACTTCCGGATCGTGGTCGGAGATTTTTTCCGGACGGTTTGGGTCCCCGCGGAACGACTCGGGAAAATCAGCGTCGATGTGGGCGGGCGCGTAACGAGTGTAACGGCCGAGCAGATTGTTATTGACCAGCATGTGGTCCAACGACTGGGCGTCGCCGTCAAAAGTATAAGAATAAGAACCCGGATTAAGACCGCCAAGGTCCGTCAGATTAGGATTGACCAGATCGCTGCTGGCCAAAAGCACCTGATCCACCGGGGCCGGTTGGCCCCTGACAGTGCCCATAACATCGACGTAACCATCGTTGACGTCAAAAGCATTGTAGTCCCCAACGCTGATTAGGTTTTCTAAAGGGTCGCCGATTTGCCTGCCCTGAATGTAGTTCGCCAGAAACTCTGCCTGCGCCCGTCGCTTGGTGCGAACGCGGTTGCCATCAACGAGATCGTCGATATTACTTAGAGATCGTTGGTGAACGACTATTACTGTGAATGGCAGCGTCACGCCATTAGGCATTACGACGTTAGCTTGCAGGACGAGCGGTGGTCGATCGTTAAGGATTGCCAGCGCGCCCCCAGGCTCCGTGTAGTTATTGCAAGTCGTTGCGGTTACATGATCACACCCGGCGAGTTCCAGTTGGGTAACACTAACTACGCCAATGCGCGCGCTCTTTACCAGAAAACCAACATCGATCCCGCCAACGTCGTTGCCTTCGACAAGATAGGCGACATAGTTGGGGTTGGGCTGAGACGCTGCGACAGCGTCGCTGTTCACCTTATTAGCGACGGCCTGGAGAGTCGTCAGATTTTCCATCTCTTCGATGCCGATGACATCTGGCGTTTGCATGAAATTGCGAATCGCTAATGACGCCTTATTCAGCCGGTTGTTGAAGGCAGTGACGGTTAGAGCGACATCGGAGATGCCGGGATTGTCGGTCGTGTCGAAGAAACGCTCCAAGTTGAATGTCGCAATCGTCAACTCGCGGCTCAACGGCACCGGCACTGAGACGGCGCTGCCAACGCCAGACGTTCCCGGCGGCGTCGCTGCGTCGGGAAGAATTGTGTAGGTGCGGAAACCATAATCAAGTGGGCCAGTAAGACTAGTGATCACTTCACCGGTGCTTACCTCGAGCGCTGCGCTCCCGGGTTGCGCGTCGCTGTCGACACGCAAGCGTTCCGGATTGAAATCCCAGCGGGGAATATTGTTCGGATTTGGAGTGGGCGTCGGAATTGGATCGGGAACTTCGATACCTGCTTCGCGGAAGGGGCGCGCGACTCCGGTAATCACGCCGTAAAACACACCGTTGCTGGTGGAGGTGGCATTCGCTTCGCTGACTGTTCCCTGCGTCGGCGCAATCACGGTCAACGAATCAACGCGCACGCGCATGCCCTCGAATTTCTCGAGGTTGTTCAGATCGTTAACCAGGGTCTCGGCGGCGGTAATTGTGTGAAATGACGGCAACGGATTCCCGCTGGATATTAAGTTGACCGTTGGTGCTGTTAGTTCCGTAACCGGCGGACTAGAAGGATCTGCCGCCGGAATGAATTCTGAGATCGTACCTGTGACCTGCACGCTATTACCGATCACAGCCGTTGCGGGCGGGGCGCTGGAGGTGAAAACAAAGATCCCTTCAGAAGTATTCGGATCGGCGTCAACCGTGGCGTCCGGCTCCTGGATGAAAAAGCCGTTGCTGCGTAATCCGGTAATGATGCCGCTGGTGGTAACGCTACCCGACAGGGGCGAAGAGTTGCCGCTGCCTTGAATCGTATGAATGGGCGTGAGCGTTATTTCGTCATTTGTAATCGTGCCAAGTCCCTGAACCGAACTGGGCGTGGCGCCCACTACATTCGTAACGTTAACAAAGAATGTTTCGTTGCTCTCCGGCGTGGTGTCGCCATTCACGACCACATCAAAAAGGTAACTGGAATTTCCTGCCGCGATAGTTTGGCTGGTCAGACTCTTAGCAACGTAATCGCTCCCGGCAGATGCCGGGTTCGTCGTGCCGTTGGCAGTCGCGATGTCGAAAGTCACTCCGCCCGCGGGCGCCGCAGCTGAAAGGCTAACTGTGAAGGTGAAGTTTGATGTGCCCGCGTTGCCTTCAGCCTGCGTCACATTGTTGATCGACAACGTTGTACCACCGCCACACGTGCTTAGCGCGGTTGCGGTGTTGCGCGGATTTGGTGTTGTGGCCGTAAAGTCTGTTGAGTTGTTATCAGTATCAGTGCAGCCAGCCGCCCCGCGCACATCGGCTGTTGTAGTACTAGGTGCAGGCGCCACGGCAGTTTCTGAACAGTTAGCGGTAGCGCCGTATCCAATCAGATCGATAATTGAAGCACCTGATGGACAAGCCCCGCTCAATGCGGTGGTCGTATTTACGACTGCGACTTTAGCGGCAGTCGCGCTCATAGCGATCGTTCCGGTTGCGTCGGCAGTTGGTATGTTATTGACGCCGTTTGCCCCAGCACTTTCACCCACCAGGTAGTATTGGCCCGGAGCGAGCGAAACGTTGGTTAGGTTGGTGACCTGCCACGCCGTGCCGGTTGCGGCAGCATATTGGACAGACCAGCCATTCAAAGAAACCGATGAAGCGCTCCGATTAAACAGCTCGATATAATCGTTCTTATAAGTAGAGCATCCAGCCGTTCCGCAGCCGGCACCGCCGTAAACCTGGCTAATTACAATGTTCGGCGAAATCGCTTGCACCGGCTGGACTATGATACGTGTTCGCAACAGCCCAAGCGCCACCGCTATCGTAAGAACCACGAATAGCGAAACGCGTAAGCTGCGAAAAGTTGGTTGAAATAACTTTTGACTCTTAATCACGACGATTCCCCTTATGTAGTTATTTTATGCTGGATCGTAACGACCTAGACTAAAGCTTGGACTATTACCCGACAAGAAGATCTGACGCTGAGCTTCAGATCCATGCGGCCGTTGCGAGTGCAAGCTGAATGACAAAGCGAAGCAATATACCGACGCAAAAAGACAACAGGCTCAGGCTTTGAAGCAAGCCTTCGATACCATAGATAGAATTTTCGTTTTCTACGGATTTAGGAAGAGACGGTCATACAGTCTTGCGAAACCCGCTTTGGGAGAAGCGACTTTATAACATACTTCGGCGTTCCAGCAGTAGGCTGAAAACCACCGCGGAGAGAGTTTTGTTTTAGGATGAGGTGCACTCGTCGGGGTAAGGAAACGGGTAGAGTGGCAAAGACGAAAGTCGACGCCACTCTACCGTTTGCTATTCAACTAGCGTGGAAAGCGTCCGCGATATTCACTGGAAACAATGAAGGCTTTGACCATCTCTGCCTGCTCAAAGTTGCCATTGAACTGATTCAACTTGTTCAACCAGAATTGATAGCCAGCCGCGTCCGGATCCCGACGCAGATATCCAAAGTATTCCATCATCACGAACACCTCGTTGTGCTTGGCGGCTACGAATCGCTGATCGCCCGCAACCTGTCCCAATACAGCCGCGCGGGTCAACGTCCCGTTGGTTAAGCTGTCGACCAGAGCGTTTCGCTCACCCAGAGTCCAATTTACGCGAGTGTGCGCCAGCAACTGGTCAACGTATTGTCCATTGCCCAAATTACCGTAAGCGGTCTGGAAAGCCGGCCGTTGCACAAACGCATCGAGGAATGACTGCTTGTTTGCTGCCAACTGTTGTTGCCAACCGGAGCGGCCCACCACGACGCCCTTCGCGACGGTCTCGCTATCCGGAGTAAACTCGGCATACTTGGGCGCGCGATCGAAACTCGCTCGATACAATCCGTCCACCAGACCACCCGTCTCCTGAAACTCTATCGACAGGAAGTAAGCTGCGGAAACATTCACACGTTTCTGCTCAATGCAGTTAATGTCGTCGTTGCAGCCAGCTATTTCATTGCTCCAGAAATTGAAACCACTCTCGTCCGGTTCGCGCCCCAGAAAATCCAAATAATGTTGGCGCACAAAGTACTCGGCAGTGTCGAGTGGGTTTGCCCCCTGAAGCATTATCGAGCCGGTAAAGGTCGCTTCGGTATTGTTGCCAAGTTGGCTGAACGCGCGTTGCGCTGGACTGAAGGAGAAGTTTGCGCGCGCAGGCGTAACGGTGTAAAAGCCGTTCGTCTCGACATTGTCGAAACGGTAATTGCCATTTGCATCGGTAATCGTTTTGCGGTTCTGCATGCCGCTCAAAGTGATGACAGCTCCGGCGACCGGAGATCCGCTGCTAGTCGTGATTTGACCGGCAATGATTGAATCAGCCGCCGTCGGGGCGGACGCGAGAGCTACGGCAAACGGCGAAAGCGTCGGCGAGTTTCCGCAGATCAGTTTGCTGGAAAAATTCTGGCCGGTCGTTCGATCGATCAGATTACCGCCTTCATTGTGCAGCAGCTTCAGGTGCTGAAAGGCGGAGGAATCCGTGATGTACGGAACGCTAATACAAACGTTGTATGGTCCGGTCGTCGTTGCTGCGGTCGAGATATCGAAAGCGGGGCCGACGACTTTATAACCACCTGATCCCGGCGGGGTGCCTGCTGAGGCTGGATCAATGGGTGTCACGGTTGTGGTTCCCGGACTCGAGACGTCAGTAAAGCGGATCGTGGCATCGCCAATCGTGTTGGTCACGTTCGGACCGCTCGCGGTCGTTCCGCTTTGCTGCGTCGGGAACGAGATATCCAGAATGGTGTGTAACTCAATGCCATTAGGCGCGACGCCCGTCTGACCGTGAAGAAAATCAAAGAACCCGACGCCGGTAATTCGGACCGGGATATTCGGATTCTGAAAGAATGTTTGCGCAGTCAGCCTGCTATCAAAGGCGGTCCGCGCATTATCTATTCGGGGTTCAAACGGGCTACCGATGGCGCAGCAGGGACAGGGAACTTCTGTAATGAGTGAGTTAGTGCCCGACCCATCCTTCACGACAATGTGATAGTCAACGTCTGCTTCCTTTTTGTAGTTAATCAGTGTTCCATGAATCACCCACGAGGTTTTTTCGTAAGGTGCGACGCGGCTGGTTGGCGGTGTCGGGGCTGGCGCCGGCCAGCCGCGCATGTCGGCGATGGTGATAGGAGTAGTGCTGTTAAGGTTCACCTGGTTGGCTTCCGCGTCGGTGCCGACTTTGATGGACCAGCGCTCGACTCCACAAGTCGGAGCGGCGACTGACAGTGTAATCGTCGTCGGAGCCGTGCGGGCTTGTGCATCCGAGACATTGACGTTTATCGATTTAGCACCCGTCGAGGAACTGACGGGCAGAGTGTAAAAGAACGAGAAGATGTTGTCGCCAATGGTCACGTCTCCATGCGTGCCATCATCGTAAAACTGTTGCGTCGCCGAGCCGCCGATGCTGGTTAAGTCGCCCGTGACCGTAATGCCCGTGCTTGGCGGCGCGCTTGCCGGCGATACCGTTACGGTTAAGAGAGTACTGCCGCCCGGATCAACTGAAGTCGGATTGGCGGAACCCGAAGCCGACAGTGCTCCGCCTCCTGAGCAGGAGTTGGCATTTGAACTGTTGCGTGGAATTGGGCCGCCGATGCTAAAATCGACCGAGTTGTTATCAGTATCCTGGCAGCCATTTTGCTTTCTGATCCCCGCAGTGGTGTTCGAAAGAATGGCTGTAGGCGAAGTTTCGGAACAATCCGCCGTTGGGGCGTAGCCCACGAAATCGACGATCCCGTTGGTGCCAAAATTGGGACAGTTGCCGCTCAGGATAGTTGTGTTGTTAACGAGCGCGACCTTTCCAGCAGTCCCACCCATCGCAATCGCGCCAACTTGATCGGGTGAAGGCAACGGTGTTGCGCTCAAATTAGCGCCGGCAGCTTCCTGGATCAAAAAGTAGTGGCCGGGCTGGATCACTCCGGAGAGATTTGTCGTCAGCGGTGAGCCGTCAAAAGAAGAAAACTGAGCAAAGGCCGCCGTCGCTCCGGTAAACTGGACACTCCAGCCGGTTAGATCTACCGGCGTCGCGCCGCGATTGTAGAGTTCGATAAAGTCGTTCTTATAAGTCGCGCCACTATTGCCGCCACCGCCATAGACCTGGCTAATAACGACACCGCTCGAGCCGACACCGTCATCGTTAATGATTGTTCCCACGGCCTGGCCATCGGCGACTCCCGCTCCGACAACATTAGAGACAGTCACGAAAAACGTCTCGTTAGGTTCCTGGGTCGCGTCGCCATTGACGGTGACGGTGAACGCGGCACTGGAATTTCCGGTGGTAATGGTCCTGCCAGTTTCGCTCTTTGCCACATAGTCGTTGTCTTCACCGACAGGGTTGCCGTCCTGCGCTGTGCCGTCGGAGGTGGCAATGTTGAAAGTCACATTACTCGGCGCCGGAGCGCTCAAACTCACATTAAAGGTGAAGACCGTAGCGCCATTCGTTTCCACCTGCGTCACGTCGGCAATGCTCAAGGTTGGACCGACAGTAAAAGAAAAGACGTAATCGGCTGCCATGGTATCGGGAGGATCGTTGGTGTCTTGATCGGTAACCAGGAGATGGTTGACCGTAACCGTGCACACATCGCCCAGGGTAAAATCCGAATCCGGATTCATGGTGATGGTGGTCGGCCCACCGGTCACTGTCGCGGTATGCGAACCACTCGACGAGCAACTAATCTGAAACCAGCTTCCAGTAACGTTGACGGGTTCGCTGAAGGTGGTCGTGATATCAGAATCTGCCGCGACGTTGGAAGCATTGTTGGCGGGACTCGTACTGCTTACTGTAGGCGCGGCGTCAACGCCGGCTGCTGTGACGCTGATGTCGTCGATGCCAACCCACTCATCATTGCCTACCGCGTTGGTAGTCATAATTCGAACCTGAACCAGTGACTGGTTATTGGCAGCGGCAGGAAGCGTCACGCTGATTGGCGTTACTTGCGTACAAATGCTTGGGCCAGTCGTAGCGTCAGCGATGTAACCCGCCGCTAGATTGGAAAAATTCCCCGAACTACCGACGCGGTACTGAAGCGCGACTTGCTGGACAGCGTTATCGGCAGTGCAGTCAATATCGCGCACGTTGTATGCAACGTTGATACTCGATTGTCCGGTGGTATTGAGATACAGAAGAACGTAAGGGGCGTCTGCGGTGCCAGAGCCCTGCAAGGCTATCGTCGCGTCAGTTCCCGGGGCACCGGTTTGCGAGGTCGTCTGAAATTCGGCTACACCTCCATTCGTGATTGCCGTACTAGTCTGATTAGCAATCACATCGAGGTCATTCGCTACTGAACTCGTGCCCAGGAGAGTCTGTGGGTCTGTGCCCGTCCCGGTCGTAATATCCTGCCCAAGGTAGCCCTCAATTCCCGGGACTCCAGACCAGTTATCGTTCGCTGTGATTAGGCTGGTGTTCGACCAGTTCTGGGCAAACGGTATCGTCTGCGGCGTGTTATCCGCGAAACTGACCCAGGTGAAAAAAAGACTCGCGGTAAATGCCAGCATCAACCCTGCAGACACATAAATATGGCGAACCTGGAAGCGACGGCGGTTCGCTTGCTTTCTAATTGGCATGAAAGTTTTCCCCTAAAGACCTTTTATTAACGGATTGCCGAAGGGATAAAGGCGTGCACCGGAGTGGCTAAACGCAATTAGTCGGCTGGCGGGCGGGATTATATGCGATGCAAAAAATTTTGCATAGAAGACATGCAAGAAAATATGCAGCGGCGATCCGGAGGGATCAGGAATGGCTGAACGTTGTGCTTTTCGGAAGGTTAGTGAGAGCGGGACTGTCGCAGGCGAGAACGTTTGGTGGGTGAGCTGAAAACCGCTGGGTCAACGAAACCCAAAGCTCACCTTTTTAAAGACTCAGCGAATCTTCAGTGAAGGGTCGCCGAAGTAGATCCAGGTGCGGCGCACGTCAATGTCGCCGGTTGCAGCTTTCGCGGTTTTGATGGCGTCGCCCACGGCAATTGGCTGCGCGCCGTAAAGTAATGAGTACAGCTGCAACTCCATCTGCCGCTGGCCGGGTGTGCTGGTCAATCCGGAAGAGGCAAAGGCCGCCACGGCCCCGCCGTTTGGCGCCAGTAGAAACGCTTCCGAAAGCGACAGCAGATTTGGATCCTGAAAGTAGCCGTTGAGACAATCCATCACTATCACAATGGGAAGTCGGTTGCCGTTCGTTAGCGCGGTGGCGTGCGCTTCGTCGAATATCGCCGACCCAGACCAGACATTTATGCTGCCATGTCCCGAGTAGTTAACTACTGCTCGCCCTTGATTGAATCCGCTGACGATGTCGGCGGTAGCTTGCGCGATCGAAGGCTCAGTACGGACGTTGACTCGTTGCACCGTCATAGCCGGCGGCAGCAAAGCCTGCACATTATCGTTCGCGGTTTCAAAATCCCATTGCGCAGGCGTGCCCGGATCGTCGGCGATCAACAAAGCGTCTTGCGGCACATTGGCGGGCGCGAAGTTAACTATTTTCGAAATCACCAGGCTGGCTGCGCTCGCCGTGCGCACCGGCAGGCGGCCGATGGCAATATCAGATGTGCCGTCGTCATTGAAATCCGCGAGCCAATCGTCGGAAGCCGTTTCGTTGTAAGTGGCGTCAACAAGTTTCGTCGGCACCAAATCAGAGTTGCCCGCAAAGGTGTAATTGCGCGGATCAAGCGAAGCATCGCCCGCAAAAATGACGTAGCGCGGCGCGATGGACCAGTGCGTTGAGGCAAAGGACAGGAAATCCTTGATCGCCTGTGGTCCATGCAGGCCGTAGCCAAACTCGTCGTAGATATCATCGACGTCAACGACTGAAACAGTAAATTGGGTTTGGCGCGCCGCCACTAGCGGCCCAAGCGCCGGAATGATGTCCTTGTGCGCGACGATCAGAAAGTCGGCGGCGTTCGTTGCAAGATTCAGTGTTGAGGGTTGATTCAAACCCAGTCCCGCGGGCAGGTCAAACTGTCCTTCCGGAACTGCATATAACAAGCGTTGGGCCTTGGCGCGCGGCGAGCTGGTCGGAACCGTGATCGCATAGCCCGACGCGCTC
>JANMKA010000128.1:0-2398 GCA_031371765.1 Blastocatellia bacterium | reverse complement strand
CTCCGGGATGTTCAAAAGTCCGGCAGGGTCTTCGCCGAGTTGATACCTGAGCGTTAGTTGCGACAGCAGGTAATTATTCTGCTTGGAATTGGTCTCGAATTCGCGCGCCAGGGCGGACTTTTCGTCGGCGACCTGCTTTTCTGATGGGCCTTTGGTTTTGAATAATTCGATTTCTTGAAAGACGCGTTTGATCAACTCGTCCGTGCGCTTAGGGTCACAGCCGAACTGAATCGTGATGGAGTATTCAGGCGCGGGGATTTTCTGATAACTTGGATTGACACTGATGCCGTAGGTGCCGCCGAGTTCCTCACGAATTGTTTCGAGCAACTTCCCTTGCAGCGTCTCGCACATCGCGCGCAGCGTGGCGCGACTGGTCTGATCGTAGGTAAACGGCCCGCTGAAAATGATGGCGGTCTGACTCGTCGGCTCAATGCCCTTTTCGACTGTTTTTTCGATAACGCCAGCGAGTGGTTTCACGCCGACATCCTTCCATGTTTCTTTGCGGCGCAGCGACGGCAGCGCGCCCAAATAGCGTTCGACCAGCGGCTTGAGCGTGGGTACATCAAAGCTGCCCACAAAGACGAATGTGAAGTCGCTGGCGTCGGCAAAACGCTCCTTATAAAACGCGAGCGATTTATCCAGATTCCATTCGTCAATTATTTCTGCCGTCGCCACTCGCCGACGCAGATGATTTTGATACCGGGCTTCATTGAGCGCCGCAAAGAAAGCGTACTGCGGCGAGGCTGTCTGATTCGCCATCAGGGTTTTCATCTGCGCTGCCATCGTGCTGAACGCTGTGGCATCGGCGCGCGGTTGCGTGAAGCGTAAATAAATAAGCTGGAACATCGTTTCCAGATCGTTGCGATTACTACCGCCGCTCAAGCCTTCTTCAGTCTCGCCGATGAATGGAGTGGCGGACGCAACTTTCCCGGTCATTAGCTTGCGCAAATCAATCGCATTGAATTTCCCCAAACCGCCCGCGAGGACGGCTTGCGTGGCCGTGCTGGCGGGGATGTAGTCTTTGTCGCTCGCCAGCGAAGTGCCGCCGGGGCTGGTGGCGCGAAACAGGATTTCATCAGCCTTGAAGGTCGTCGGTTTAAGTACCACTTTCACGCCGTTCGACAACTCCCATTCTGTAATGCCGAGAGCATCTTTCGTCGCGGTTTTAGCGATGGAGCCGGGCGTCGGCGCGGCCTCCAGCAACGTCGCAGCGGCGAGCGAATCAACATACGGTTTCAATTCTTTCGCAGGCGCGGCCTTGATGACGGCGGCGAGTTTGGCCTCGTCGGGAATCACCAGGCCGGGTTTCTTCGGCGCGGTCACCACCACTACGCGGTTCTTGTCGGGGAACCATTCGCGGGCGAGTTTGTTGAGTTCGGCAAGCGAGATTTCGGCGAGGAAGCGTTTGTGCAAATTGTATTCATCATCAGCGGTCGGCAGCGTTTCGTTTTCCAGAAAGTTACGCACGTATTCGTCCGCGCGACTGGCTGAAACGCGGTTTCCCTGTTCCGCCGTGATCCGCTCGTAATTCCTCAGCACACTTTGTTTCTGCCGCTCCAATTCGGTCGCCGTGAAGCCGAAGCGCGCGACGCGCTCTACCTCAACAAGCAGTGCCTCCAAGCCGCGCTCAATACCGTTTTCCTTGACTATCGCCGTGAGCGAAGCCATGTCCTTCGTACGCGCGAGACTTGCCCCACGTCCGGCGAAAGCACCGAGGAACGGCGCATCGGGCTTTTGCGCCATCTCGGCAAAGCGTGCAGAGAGCAAGTTGGAAAACAAACGGTCAAGGGTTTTCTGCCGATACACGCCGATTGACCCCTGTTCTGCCGCCGGTAATGTTGTATTGATCTCGACGCTGGTCGAAGTGGATTCCTTGTCGGTCGTGATCGCATACGACGTGCCGGGATTGTCGGGGATGTCATATTTGGTGCGTGGACGCGGCGCGGTCGCGGCAGGCATTGAACTAAAGTGCGCCGCAATCATTTTCTCAACGGCGGCTTTATCGAAATCTCCGACAGCCACCACCGCCATCAGATCAGGGCGGTACCAATCGGAATAGAATTTTTTCAATCGTTCCGGCTTGCCATTTTGGATGATGTCGGTCTTGCCGATGGGAAGCCGATCAGCATACCGCGAGCCTTTGAAGAGGATCGGAAAAATCCGTTCCCGCATCCGTGTGCCTGCTCCCTGCCGCAATCGCCATTCTTCCATCACGACGCCGCGTTCTCTTTCGATTTCCGCCGGATCGAATGTGATGTTGTGCGCCCAATCTTCCAACACCAACAGCGCCCGATCCATCGTCTCCGGCTTGTCGGTCGGCACTTGCAGCATGTACACCGTCTCATCGAAACTGGTATACGCATTCAAGTCTGCACCGAATCGCATGCCAAGCGATTCG
>JANMKA010000125.1:0-10420 GCA_031371765.1 Blastocatellia bacterium | reverse complement strand
ATCATGTTGAGCGATGGCATCATGCTCAGCGACGGCATCATGCTTAGCGAAGGCCACCTCTACAAAGATGGCATCATGTTAAGCGACGGCATCATGCTCAGTGACGGCATCATGCTCAGTGACGGCATCATGGTGAGCGACGGCATAATGTTGAGCGATGGCATCATGTTGAGCGACGGCATCATGTTGAGCGACGGCATCATGCTCAGCGACGGCATCATGTTGAGCGACGGCATCATGTTGAGCGACGGCATCATGCTCAGCGACGGCATCATGCTCAGCGACGGCATCATGCTCAGCGACTAGCACTTGCAGACCCGACTCAAGCGCGGACTAATTCACGCGGGCGAAGCTAACACTTCGCCCGCGTTTTTTGTTCGCTGGGGCTTTGAAAAGAAAAAAGGGGTTCCCAGGTAAACCGCGAAAACTTCTAGCTTGTTTTTGAGTTTGACCGATTAGTCTTCCGCGGCTGAGAGTTTGTGATTGAGAGCCAGCACCAGGCCCATGACGAAATAGAAGATCATTACTACTTCTGAGTCACCCCAGTTGTAATGGACCAGCCCGGAGATAAAGAAGCCGGCCAAGCCTCCCAAAGCGCCCAACAATAATCCGTGTTCGATCCAATGAAGCCTGGTTTTGTCGCGCAACCTGCGCCAGATTGTGCGCGCGTAAACAAACAGCAGACCCAGCCACACGAGTAAGGCGGGTACGCCGCGTTCCAAGGCGATCTGCAGAAGATTTGAATGCATGTGGCCCCAGGGCAAACGGCCTTTATCAAACATGCCCCACTGGCGCCAGTGCGATTTGATTGAATCCATGCCAATACCCACCAGCAGATGTCGCGGCTTGCTGACCAGCAGGTGAAAACCTTCCCGCCAAACAGTTTCGCGCCAACTGGTCGATTGGTCTTGCTGGTCTATGAAACCAACGTTGCGTTTTTGCTGAAGAACAAATAGCCCGGCCAGAATCAGTGGAATGGCAACTACGCCGGCAATCAAAACCGCGCGCCGGCTGACGCTAACAAGCAAGATCAACGCGGTGGAGAGCGCAAACGACAACCACGAGGCCCGCGTCACGGTCAGCATCAAGGCCCCAACCATTCCTACCAGCGCCACGAGCAGGGCAACGCCGCTGCGGCTGCGTTTGCGTGGCAGCGCGACGAATAGCCCAACGGTCAACGCCAGGATTAATTGCAGCGCTTCGGCATAGGTTACGAAGTTTCCAAACAGACCACTCGCGCGTAAATCTCTTCCTTTTGACCAACTGCCGACACCCAGTTGCTCGAGCGCGTTATTGCCAGGCAGCAGGATGCCGCGCGGCAATTTCGCGGGAATCATCCATTCATGCCGGTAGGCTGTGACGATCACGACTCTTTTGTCTGGCTTGGCTAATTCGTTGACGAGTTCCTGCGGATCCTGAAGCTTTACTCCGTCAACTGTCAGTAGCGTATCGCCATCCCGAACCCCCGCTTGGTAGAGCGGGCTGCCTTCAGACAGGTTGTAAACTTTGACTCCCGATCCCAGCAGTCTTTGCGCGCCGGTAAAGATAACGCTGATCATGCAGGCGCTGACGAGCGTCAGGGCCAGCAGCCGGATCACACGGCGCGAAGGCGCGTTTTGCGAAAATAAATAGACAATGGTGAAGAGGCTGGCGGCGCGCATCTTACCAAGCGAAACCAGCGGTTCGTATGAGAAGAGGCAAGAAAGACCGCTAAGAATGAAGAAGCCAAGCAGAAGGTAATCAACCGGTGTGCGCTGCAGCTTGGGACGCGGATAAAAAGCAAACCGCAGCAGCCAGAATGTCATGCCCAAAAGCCATGCCGTCTGGGTTGCCGCAATGGAATTCGGAGCCGCAACCGCGAACAGAAAGAGACAGGCGACAATTGCGCCGTCGAACAACTTCGCCGCCTGGCTTTTCTCCTGATTTTCCTTTTTCACCTTTGTCCGCTAATACCCGTCGCCACGCAGCATAACCATCACCGTCCGCAAAATGATCTTCAAGTCAAACAACAGCGACCAGTTCTCGATGTAGAACAAATCCAGTTTAACCATCTCTTCAAACGGCAAGCGATTTCTGCCCGACACCTGCCACAGTCCGGTTAGTCCCGGCTTCATATCCAGCCGCCGGCGATGACGCAGCTCGTAAGCTTCAACCTCGTACGGAATCGGCGGGCGTGGGCCAACAATGCTCATATCGCCACGCAAGACGTTTAGCAACTGCGGGACTTCGTCGAGACTAAACCGTCGCAGCACTCGCCCCACTCGCGTGATGCGTGGATCGTCGCGCAGTTTGTAAGCCGGTGCGTCAGCGTCGCCGACGTTCGCTTCTGCATGTCCGGCTATGAACTTGCGCTGGTACTCGCGATGGATTTCGCTGTCGGCATTCACGTGCATGGTCCTGAATTTGTAAACCATGAAAATGCGGCCGTCCATGCCCACGCGTTCCTGCGCATAATAAACGGGCCCTTTGGAATCAAACTTTATTAAGAGGGCCAGGAAAAGCCAGAACGGCGAAAGCAGCGCGAGCGTCAGCGATGCGATTATTAAATCAGAGATGCGTTTCGTGCCGCGCGCGAAATCCGACAGCGGCTCGCGAAACAAACGGATCATCGGCAACGCACCGATTTGATCAACTTCCGTTTTGCTCGGCAAACAATTGAAGAGGCTCGGCGCAATGCGAAACTCAATTCCATGTCGCCGCCCGCAACGCATCATAACTTCAAACAACGTGTCGCCATCGACATTCGCATCGGCGATGATCACTTCATTCGCTTTCGCTGCGCGAATTGCATCCGGCAAACCTGCGAGATCGCTGATCACCGGAACGCCTTCGTAAGTGGTGGGAACTTCGAGTTGAAAAGTGCCGGTGCTTTCGACAACGCCAATCACCCGGTAACCGAGTGACGGCCGCTCTCTCATCTCCTTAATGCAAAATGCTGCTTCCGGACCGCGGCCAACAACGAGCGTGGGAATCAAATTGATACCGCCCTGCCGAAAAAAGGTTTGTGCCGTGCGCAAGAACAAACGCACTAATCCAAAGCCGGCGCAGGCCAACAGAAAGTCGAGTACGAAGACGCTGCGCGCGTAGGAAAATGCCCGGTAATGGAATCCGCCGCGATAGAGAAACGCCGCCGCGACGATGAGGAGCGAACCGATTGCGGTCGCTTTGAAAACGCGTATGCCGTCGTCGACAAATGAAAACTCGCCGCGCAGCCGGTAAAGGTCGTAATACCGCATAAACACTAAGCGAATTAGAACCACAAACAACAACAAGGCGCCGTAGGGAGCGAACCGAGCGCTCCAGGTAAACGCGCCGCCGCCCGGCGCGAGGATTGGTAAACCTTCACGCCAATAAAATGCCAGCGGAAAAGCGAGTGTCGCGATCGCGAGATCGACAATCACGAGCGCAGCCTTGATTAACGGCAGGACCCAATGTGGTGCACGCGCCGAAGCCTGCACCACGCTGGCGCCAACCCTGGGCGTCGCGATCCGGTCCGCTCCTAAACTAGTTTGTGCCATTCAGAAAATCCGCAAGCGGTAAAGAATGAGACTTTGTTTGCGAGCACAGAATAACAAAAGTTTAAGTTTCAAGTATTAGATTTGCCACTTGCTCCAACACGCCGGCGCCGGAGTGGGCCCGCGTTGTTGTCTTCTTCTCAATCCGCAACGCGCGCAGGTCAGCTTCTGTGGCAATTCGTTGTAACCGGCCGACCGCCACCAGTTGCCGGTCTATCGCGGCCCATTCACCTTGATAAATTGATGCCGCGGGTACGCCCAGCGCTGCTGCCTCGCGATTCATTGTGCCCCCGGCACTGACCACCAGATCGCTGCGCGCAATCAGGTTCGCCCCGTCAAGCGGCTCTGCGGGGATGATGATATTCGGCCGGGAATAATAATGGCGCTGCACTTCGTTTCGCGGCAGCAAGACCAGCTTCACCCCTGGCGTTTCCAAAAGCCGATCAATTAGCTGGTCGAACAACTGATTCTCGAAGCGATGATAGAGCGCTTCGCTCGCCGGCGGGCGCGCGGTAACCAGGATATCGCTGGCATCAATTCCTAAATTTTGAAGTTCGGCTGCAAAGTTCTGATCCGCAACGAAGGTTGCCAGATAAACATCTTCCTTGATGCCGTCATATCGTTTCACTTTCGCGGGCGCGACGCCAAAGCGCGTCAACGCTGCTTCGGGAAAGGCGCGCGGGACGATGACGCGCGACGCGAGACGGAAGGCGAGATGGTTTGCGGGTTGATGTTCGTAGTCCATCAACGTCACCGTTCGCAGCGAAAGTGCGCGCGCCGCCAGAATCTGCGAGTAGGAGTTGTGACTGACCGCCAGGTCGATTTGTTTTCCTCGCGCCCAACGAGCCAGTTCCAACCCTCTACCCACCAGGTTGCCGGCTTTACCGGTGAGCTTGGCGCCACCATGCACGCCAATCACCTGCGCCGCAAATCCAGCGGCGGCGGCCAGCGGCACAGTCTCGGCAAACTGCCGCGCGGTCACGATAACCTCATGACCGCGCCGCGTGAACTCATTTGCGAGTGGACGAAAGAAAGGAACGTGCGGAGAGTTTGCGAGATCGATCCAGATTCGCATTGGCTATCTAAAACTAAAGGGCAGGGACATTCAACCTATCCAGCTCGGCAGGCGCGCTTCACTGAATTTCCACGAGCTGGCCTTTTGCGCGTAAAGATTTTTCCGCAGCTTCAACGGTGCGCACCAACCGTAACCCGGCCTGGCCATCAGTTTCCGGCTGCACACCGTTTTCCAGGCAGTCAATAAAATGAAGCGCCTCTGTTTGCAGCGCTTCGGTCGCATCAAGGCGTGGCGCCCACATGTCGCCTGAACGATAGCTAACCAGCATCTCGTAGACGGCTTCCGGACTCTGCGAGATGGTGACGCCCTTGTCGTAGATTTTCACCTTCTCGCTGGGTTCAAGGTCGTCATAAAGAATCATCTTTTCACTGCCGCCGATAAGCGTATGGCGCACCTTGACCGGCGTCAGCCAGTTGACGTGAACGTGAGCGATCATGCGGTTGTCAAAGAACAAGGTCATGTAAGCGACGTTTTCAGGTTGACCGGGAATATGACTGATCCCGGTCGCCGAGACCGCGGTCGCTTTCGCCGGCAGCACATAATCCATGATCGAAAGATCATGAATCGCCAAGTCCCAGATTACGTTTACGTCGTGCTGAAACAACCCCAGGTTAACGCGCACCGCATCGTAGTAATAAATGTCGCCTAAAGCATTGGCGGTAAGCAGCTCGCGAATCTTTCTAACGGCGGCGGTGTAAACGAAGGTGTGGTCCACCATCAAGACGCGCCGGCGGCGCGCCGCCTCATCGATCAACTGCATGGCCTGTTCTGAATTTGCGGCTAATGGTTTTTCGACGAGCACGTGTTTGTCGGCCCGCAAGGCAGCCATTGCCAGCTCGAAGTGAGATGACACTGGTGTGGCAATCACAATGGCGTCAAGCGACGAATCATTAAAGAGGATGTGGGGATCGTCGACAGTGTGAATCATCGGATAGCGAATTCGTAACTGGGCCAACCGCTCAGTTCGCAAATCGCAGACGGCAATTACAGTCGAGCCGGGCGCGTCCATGAAATTTCGCACCAGGTTCGGACCCCAGTAGCCGTAACCGATAACTCCGACTTTTATCATTTGTAGTCCTGCTCGGTCTTGCCGCGGCGTTTTCTAGTGTCGCCAATCACGCGCGCCGGCACGCCTGCCACGATAGCAAAATCGGGCACATCGCGCGTAACCACAGCGCCGGCGCCTATCAATGAATGCTCTCCAATGGTAACGCCGGCCAGGATCGTGACATTACTGCCGATGGCCGCGCGCCTCTTCACCCGCGTCTCGACGACATTCCAGTCGGTCTCGGTTTGCAAACTGCCGTCGTCATTAACCGCGCTGGGATAAGGATCGTTGGTAAACATCACCCCATGGCCAACGAAAACGTGATCTTCGATGGTTACACCTTCGCAGATAAATGTGTGCGAGGAGATTTTGCAACGAGTGCCGATTGAAGCGTTTTTTTGAATCTCGACAAAGGCGCCGATTTTTGTTTCCGCTGCGATGGAACAACCGTAGAGATTGACGAGCTCCGGCTGAAAGATACGAACGTCTTTTCCGAGGGTTACGTCAGCAGCAATGGGCATAGTATTTTCAGTAAGACATTTCTTCTAACAACCGCGCCAGCGCGTAGGCAGTCCACGCTTGCGACCAGCGCATGAAAGGCGTCTTCAGCGTATAAAAGCGTCGGCGCTGATAGTAAAAAAAGCCGCGGCTATCGCGCATATTGCTTAGAAGCCAGGCCGCAATCTTTTCGGCCAACGCCTGCGCTTCCTGGTCCAGATACCGCAATTCCAGCAGCGTGACAATTGCTGCGGCCCCTGAGTGCGTGTCAGCAGGATAAAGGGCGTCATCGTAGTATTTCGGCCACCCGTCCGCAAGAAAGAACCGCGCGCGCCAAAATTTGTACCCGCGCTGAAGCGCTTCGCTAAATCTGCTCGCATCGGCAGCGGCACAGCTTTTTGTGATAAGCGAAAGCGATTGCAACACGTAGGCGGTGTGAAAGTTGTCTACCCAAGCTTGATTCGCCGCCACACCGTAGGGCCAGGCCCCAGCGCCGCGCTGCCGGTTCACAACGTAGTGCGCGGCGCGCGCAGCGAAATCACAAAGTTCAGTCTCGCCGGTAACGGCGCCAACCGCGGCAAGTGTTTCAGCAGCTAGAAGGCTGGCATTGAAAACGCACGTCTGGTCGATTGGCGAGTAACTAAAACAGAGCTCAGCTTCTGAGTCGACCGTTCGTCTCAGGTCACGAAGGATAAAGTCACAACTCGTGCGGGCGATCTCCAAATACTTTTGCTCCTGAAATGTGTCGGCTGCCTGCAGCAAAGCGCGCACAGCAAACGCAGTCGGCACAATCATCGGCGTACCACGCGGAGCAAAAAAATGGCGGCTTTGCCAAGCGAAGTTGTATCCCCAGGCCGCGCCGCTGTAGCCACTGATGCGCAGATTGATCAGCTCGTCCAATAGGTCGCGCGCTTCGCTTGCCGTTTCAGTTGTTCTCAACCGCCGGTAATTCGCCAGAGCTGCGAGCGCAAATAGAGCGATGCCCTTAGCATTCTTTTGTGCCGGGACTAGCGCAAGCCCACGCGGGTTTACGGGCGAGCGCTTGACGAGCTGCGTCCAAACCAACCGTGACGTTTCGGATTTTGCGAAGGGAGTAGCCTGAAAAACTCGACTGTTGAGAGCATCGAAAGGATCGGCGCCGGAAAAATTGCGCGCGCGTGACCATTCAAAAAGATCGCTGAGGGCCTGCTCAATTGAATTGTGCATCAGGACATTGGCCGCGGATTAACGCGGCTGGCGCGAATCTGAAAAAACGTAAGAGCATTTCTCGTTGCAAGCCTAACCTTTGCCGCGGAGAGTTCTGTTCATTCTTTGGTTTGGTGATCTGATCCGCGTTCATCCGCGGTTAATTCATCCTCGCCTAGCTTCTACCTGCAACCGAAGTCTCAATGCGCCGCGGCGTTTCAATAAAGCTCTCATGCCACAACTCAAACATCAGCAACGTCCAGAGAAGCTTGCGATGATTGGCCACTCCGCGTTCATGTTCGTCCTGCAGTCGGGTCACGTAAGCAGCGTTGAAGACACCCGCGCGGCGCACGCGTTCCGGTGACAACAGGTCGCGGGCCAGCGGTCGCAGATTTTCTTTTAGCCATTTCGCCACCGGCACTCCAAAACCTTTTTTGCCGCGACGCGCGACGAACGGCGGCAGCAGATCGGCAACGGCACGCTTCAAAATATATTTCGTTTTGCTGCCGTGCAGTTTGTAGCTTGGCGGCAACGAGGCGGCAAACTCGGCAACTCGCGGATCGAGAAAAGGCGCGCGCACTTCGAGCGACACCGCCATGCTCGCGCGATCAACTTTCGTCAGAATGTCTTCCGCCAGGTAGAGCCGCGTGTCCAGACTTTGCATCTGCTCGACGACATTCGACGATTCGCATTCCAGCAACATGCGTCGCGCGTCGCCATAAATATCTGCATCCGTTTCCTGCAAAACTTCCGGAGTCAGCAGCGCTTGCTGTTCCTCGGGAGTAAACGAACCAAACCAAACGTGGTGACGCGTAACCGGGTCATACTTCGTGCCGGCGACAAAGCGCGACGCCTTATAGTCAAGCGAAAGATTCTTGGTCTTTACCGGAAGCAATCCAATCAGCGGCTCGATCATTCCCGATCGCAGCAGGCGCGGAATGCGGCGATAGATTTCCGCCCAGCGATGGCCGCTATACATCGGATAACCGGCGAACAGCTCATCACCACCATCCCCGCCGAGCGCGACTGTCACATGCTTGCGCGTAAATCGGGATAGGAGATAAGTCGGCACCAGCGAAGGATCGCTGAACGGTTCGTCCATCCACGAACCGATCTCGCCGACGAGGTTCGCGGCCAGGTTCGCGCTCAAGCGTTCTTCGTGATGGTCTGTGCCGAGAAACTTTGCCACCGCGCGCGCGTATTGCGATTCGTCGAAAGAAGACTCGGCAAACGAAATCGAAAACGTTTTTACTGGCTCAGAAGAAGCGCGGACCGCGAGCGCAGTAATGGCAGACGAATCAACGCCACCGGAAAGCAGCACGCCGAGGGGCACGTCTGAAACCAGGCGCGTGCGAACAGAATCCGCCAGCAATTCGCGCAGCTGGTCAGCCGCGTCGGCTTCGCTTGGCACCGGCTGTTTTGTCTCATAGCAGAGCCGCCAATACGGTTCTGTTTTTATTTCGCCGTCAGCGAGCGTCAGCGTGTGCGCGGCCGGAAGTTTATTGATGCCCTCGTAAATCGAAAGCGGCGCGGGCACATAATCGAATGAAAGGTATTGGCGCAGGGCCTGGAGATTGAGAGAACTCTTAACGGCCGGATGGGCCAGTAAAACCTTAGGCTCAGAAGCGAACAACAACGTGTTTTCAAAAACGCCCCAGTACAGCGGCTTTTCACCGAAACGATCCCGCGCCAACAAAAGTTTTTGCCGCTTTGCGTCCCACAGCGCGAACGCGAACATGCCGTTCAGATGTTCGAGCATGGCCGCGCCATGTTCTTCGTACAGATGCGGCAGTACTTCCGTGTCTGACTCGCTACGAAATGAATGGCCACGCTGTTCGAGCCGGCGCCGCAGCTCGCGATAGTTATAGATCTCGCCGTTAAGAATTACTGCGACGCTTTTGTCTTCGTTGAATGCAGGTTGATCGCCGGTGATAAGATCGATAATCGCCAACCGTCGCATTCCCAACGCGACGCCAGTAGAGACGAGTAAGCCTTCGCCGTCAGGACCGCGATGGACCATGCGTTCGCACATTGCATGCAGCAGGTCCTTAGCGCCTGCCGCAGGCGGCGTGCGTGAATCAAGATTGGCCCAACCGGTTATGCCGCACATAGAACTACAGTGAAAATTGAAGAGTGATGAGTAATGAGTATCTGCCACGCGGGCGCATATTTGGCATCATGGTCATTGTTTTACTGTTCACTCTTCACCCTTCACTTTCGAACCCAATCTTTTCGCGCACTGCGTAGATCCGCTTCGACTGCGACTCGTGATAGGTGCGCACGAGCATTTCCGCCAGCAGGCCCATCAGGAAAAGTTGAATTCCCAACACCAGCATCACCATCGCCATCACCGGCAACGGCGTCTGAATAAAGTCGGCGTGATGGGGCCAGTCGGCAAACTTCATCAGGCCGGCGAGCAGCGCGGAAAGCAGCGACACACCAAAAGTAAGTAATCCGGCAAAACCAAAAAGATAAAGCGGCTTCGTTTGATAGGAAGCCATGAACTTGATCGTGATCAGATCGAAAACCACTTTGATAGTCCGCGACAAGCCATATTTTGATTGGCCCATCGTGCGCGGATGGTGGGCCACCGGAATCTCGGTGACGCGCGCGCCCGCCCAGGCGGCGTAGATCGGAATAAAGCGATGCATCTCGCCGTAGAGTTTGACGTCCTCGAGCGACTCGCGGCGATATGCTTTCAAGGAACAGCCGTAATCGTGCAGCGGTACGCCGCCAATCCATGAGATGAGCCGGTTGGCGATCATCGAGGGAATCTTGCGGGTGACGAGCGTGTCCTGCCGGTTTTTGCGCCAGCCCGAAACCACGTCATAACCCTCGTCCATCTTGTTGAGCAGCCGGACTATGTCCGCCGGATCGTTTTGCAAATCGGCGTCCATCGGGATTAATACGTCGCCTTTAGCGGCATCAATTCCGGCAGCCATCGCAGCGGTCTGGCCATAATTGCGTTTGAGAGCTACGACGCGAACACGATTGTCCAGATGCGCAATTTGCCGCAGCACACTCAGGCTGCCGTCGCTTGAACCATCGTCAACGTAAATGATCTCTGCGGAACGTCCCAAAGCCTTTAGCGCTTCGTCC
>JANMKA010000117.1:0-2754 GCA_031371765.1 Blastocatellia bacterium | reverse complement strand
GTGTGGACTTGGCCCAGCCAGGTTTGTAGTGTTGCGTTCCTTCTCGGTGGAATCACCCATGCCCCGGCCTAACCCCGGCGCCATGTCTTCTGACAACGCATGCCCTTGCGTTATGAGTCCCATGCCTTCTGTCATTCCTTTTCCGGTTTGCACGCCGTGCCCGGCCATCCCCATCGGCCCGACCATCGAGACCATCTGGTTCATCATGTGGTGCGGCAGATGGCAATGGAGCATCCACTCGCCTGGGAGAACCGCGTCGAATTCAATATTGCGCGCCTGGGCCACGCCGACAAGAACCGTGTTTTCCCGAAACCATCTTGATTCAGGGATACGTCCTCCTTCCGTTCCAGTCACATAAAACTGGTTGCCGTGGAGATGCATGGGATGGTGGTCCATTCCCAGATTCACAAAACGGATCCGTACACGCTCTCCTTGCTTAACGATCAGGGGCGTCGATGCCGGGCCGGCCTTGCCGTTGAGCGTTAACCAGTTAAATTCCATCGCCAGGGAGTTCGGAACTGGGTTGTTTGGCAACAGCGCCCACTCCTGCAAGATCAAGCCGAAGTCTTTATGACAGTGAGGCGCGTATGCATCCTTCGGATGGATGATGAAGAAACCAATCATCCCCATCATTTCCTGCATCGCCATGTGGGAGTGATAAAAAAAGGTGCCGTTCTGATAAAGCGTGAACTCGTAGGTGAAGGTACCGCCCGGTTCCACCAGAGGCTGGCTAATGAACGGCACGCCGTCCATCTGGAGCGGCACTTCCAGCCCGTGCCAGTGCACTGTCGTCGCTTCCGGCAAGTTGTTCTGAAAAAGTATGCGAACGCGATCGCCTTCGTTTACTTCGATCGTCGGACCGGGAACACTGCCGTTGTAGCCCCAGGCGAAAATCTCTCTCATCGGATTGATTCTCGTCTTAACAACTTCGGCCGTGAGACGGAAAACTTTGACTCCGCCTTCCATGGTCCACGGCAGCTTCGGTACGTCAGGTGTCTGCACCAAAACATTGCCGTTACTACTTACTTGCCCGACATCCGTTCTCGGCTGCGATTGCGGTTGAGTTGGAACATGGCCCTCGTGTTGTGCAGAGCCGATCGTCGTACTTGCTAGTATTCCGGCGCTCACAAGCCCGGACTTCCTAAGAAAATTGCGTCTACTGTTACCCATATTGTTACCGATCTCGTCACTCATTTTTTACTCCAATCAATTGAAACCTTTTTGTAGTTGCCAGTTGGAATTACGGCCTGTCGGACTCGCCCGTTGCCTCATTGGGGGACCGCAGTTTCATTCCTTCTGTTGATTCACCTGGGCGTCCTACCGAATCCAAACCGCCCATCAAAAGAAAACCGCGCAAGCCAACCGCAGTCTGCCGCAACTGAATAAGCGCTCTCGCATACTCGACCTCGACTTGGAAAAGTGTGCGTTGCGCTATCAAGACTTGCGGGTAAGCTGCAGCCATCTGCCTAAAATTGGCGAGGTACATCTCGTAGCCGGCGCGTGCCCGCGGTATTACCTCGGTGCGGTATTTCTCGGTCATCTGTAGTGCGTTGCGGTAGGCGCGAAGTGACGATCCGCCGCGCGTGCGTAACGTCAGCTCCAGCCGTTGAAGCTCACGCTCTGCGATCCCCAACTCAGCTTCCGCAGCGGCGACGCCGCCCTGGTTCCGGTTGAAGATCGGTACGTTCACGCCTACTTGCAGGCGTCCTTCCATGCCCTTTCGTTGGTTGCCAATCGTAGGAACGAGCGGCTCAAAGCGTTCAAAGTTGTAAGCCAGTCCGCCACTGACAGTCAGGTCAGGGATCTTTTGCGCTCGCGCTCGTGCCAATACAGCGCGGGCGCGTTCGACACCCGCCTGGGCCACTCGTATCTCCGGACTCTCACGCAGCAGCGAAGACATGACCTGATCTTCATCGAGCGCGGCTGAACTAACTTCCAAACTTCCTGCAAGTCGGGAGGGTTTCAGTTCCGGGTTGTTTACCATCGCCCCTAAAGCTCGCCACACTTCCTCCCTGTCGTTCTGGGCCCGCAGCAAATCGATTTCCGCCCTCTGCGTTTCAATCTCGATCTCGAGTTGATCAGGTGTATCGGCCTGCCCGACGTTGTGCAGTTGTCTTGTTATCTCCGTTGCTTCACGAGTTAGCCCTGCCAGATAAACGCGAAGTTCGACCAGCCTCTGCGCTCCCAGCGCTTCGTAGTAAAGAAGCCGCACCGAATTTAGAACACGCATCTTCTGCGCTTCCGCGATCAACTCAGCTTGCTCTTTCTCGCGTGCGAAAATGCGCCGACTCTTACCGAGCTTGCCGCCCAGCGGAAACGTTTGCTCTACAAATACGCCGTGCTCGGAACTCTCACGAGGAGCCCGGAAAACAAATTCTTCGTCGTAATACCCGACAGTCGGATTCGGAAAGAGCCCCGCTTGAATCCGGCGGCCTTCGGCGGCTCGAATTCCAGCATCCGCTTGAGCTAGCGTTGGATTGTTCTTGAGAGCCATGGCCTCGAGCTCCTCAAGTCGGAGCACCGGACGGGTTGCGATCTGTGGGTCTGGGTCAACAAACGGCGTTGGTGACGGCTCGGCCATCTGCATTCCGGGCATCTGCATACCAGGCATCATCTCGTGCGACATGCCCGGAGTCGGCGACGCGGGTGGCATCTGCATTCCGGGCATCTGAATACCAGGCATCATCTCGTGCGACATGCCCGGATTCGGCGACGCTGTTGGCATCTGCATTCCTGCCATCATCTCGTGTGATG
>JANMKA010000046.1:0-2033 GCA_031371765.1 Blastocatellia bacterium | reverse complement strand
ATTATACTCTTTGGCCCATTGCCGCCGCCTTTTGGTGGAGTCGCCATTTACCTGCAGGCGCTGGTGACTTACCTGCGTGGGCCGAGTGTTCGCGTTTGGACTTACGGAGGCGCGCATTCTGATGACCCGACGATTCGTTTCGTTGCGCATCGCAGACTGGGAACGATAAGCGCCTTGCTAACCGAGGGACGCAGGGCACGCATTCTTGATGCTTCCCACTTTCATCTCGAGTATCCCAATCCGCTCCTGCTGCCGGTGTGGCTGGTGCTCAAACAGTTGCTGCGGTTCGAGTGGTACAAAAACGTGCTTGATGGATCGTTGCCGAAGCGTTATCCCCACTTCGGGAGCATGCAGCGTTGGCTCTTTCACCGGGCGATAAATTCAGTCGACCATTTCGTGGTGGTGAGTGAAGATTTGCGCCGCTGGCTTGAGGATGAAATCAAGGTGCAGCAACCGATCACGGTTATCCCATGTCTGGTTCCAACTCCTGAGGGCGGCCAAAGCGTTGGGCTATCAAACGCCACGGCGGCACTTATTCAACCGTACAGCTCGCGTCAGCCGCGAGTTTGTTCAATCGGGGTTTTCTTTCCGAGCTACGGGTTCAAGGACGTGGCTGAGGCTGTCGAAGATCTTCGCGCAGCCACGGGAAAAGACATCGGCTTGCTGTTGCTTGATGGTGCCTTTGTTCGCGATGACGACTATCGCGCAGAAGTCTTGCGCGAACGCCCTTGGATTACGGTAATGGAAAAAGTATCCAACCCTGAGATCTACGAATTGCTCAAGCGCAGTGACGTGTTTGTGCGCGCGTTTGCCGACGAGAGTTATGGAATCTCGCGCATCGAGGCGCTCTGGTGCGGCGTTCCGGTAGTGGCCACGCGCGCCGGGGAAACTCGCGGCATGTTGCTCTACGATTTTGGAAACATAGAGCAGTTATCAAATCAGTTGCAGGCCGCGCTCTTTGAACCGCGCTCGGAAGAAATCGATCGGTGGGCAGAAATTTACCGACAGGAAGCCGGCGAGAATTTGCAGGCCCTGGCGAGATTGTTGGGCGTCAACGGTTAGTTGAACGCATGGCATTTTTATGGCGTGAGATCTGAGCGGCTTCTGAACTTTCGATTCAACTCACGAGCAAGCGTGTAGACCGCGATGGCTGCCAGCACCAGGAAAAAGTAGTGAATCACGAGGACATAGCGGTATTCGGTGTGCAAGGCTGACTGGGTACAGAAATAATAAACAGGTACTACGAGCAGGATCGCGATCGACGCAAACTGTCGCTGGTAAACAAGAACCCCAGCGCCAATCAGCATGAGCGGGAGAAATATCGCCGTGACGAAAATCTTTTGGACGGCCCGCAGTGGTAACTGAACCAGTTGCCAACTTCGCGTCGAATCAGATCCGGCGAGTCGCAATGGGGTTCGCTCGAGGCGCAACATTGATAGTGCGCGGCGGGTCATCACGCCGGCAAACCAGATAGGATGTGCGCGGATGACGGCGAAACCGCGCGCGAGTCGCGCCCGATCGCGAGCTGGTCCATCGGGGGTGAAAAGCGAACCGGAATATTCGGGTCGATGAAGTGTTTCAGCTTCTCCGCGGATTAGTTCCATATCAGTTTGCGGCAAGCCAAGCGTTCCGTCGGTGTTGTAATCTGCAATGCCTTCGATCAGCGTTTGGCCGGCGCCTAGCGAGACAGGAATGAATTCGCCGAAGACTACGGCATTACGAATCGTAAGCGGCACGATTACGAGAAACGCAGCTACAGTCAACATCAAGGCCGGCCGGAGCCTGCTACCACGTGGGCAGATCACCGCGGCTGAAAGCGCGATGAATGGAGCCAGCAACAAAGCATTGGCGCGCAGCCAGCAGGAAACGCCGATTAACGTCCCCGCGGCAATGAACGAGACAAGCCGCCCTCCTTCCGACTGTCTTCGGCTTCGCACGATGAGCAAGAGGGCGAGAAGGATCGGCAACGCCGCCAGCGAATCTGGCAGAAGCGTAGTCGAGTTCCAGCTAAACTGCGGCGAGAAGGCGGCAAA
>JANMKA010000023.1:0-1964 GCA_031371765.1 Blastocatellia bacterium | reverse complement strand
GAAGAAGGAACGCCGGCCTACGATCTGCCGTACAAAGTTGACCCGAAGATCGCGAAGCAACGCCGCGCGCGCTTGATGAAGGAGCAGGCGAAGATTGCCAGGCGAAAACACAAGACAATGGTTGGCCGGCAAGTTAGCGTGATATTCGAAGGTGAATCGAGCGAGAGCGATCTGCTCTGGCAGGGACGAATGGAAACACAGGCGCCGGACATCGACGGTTGCGTTCTGATTAACGATGCGCCGGAAGACTTCGCACCGATCCCCGGCGACCTGGTAAACGTTTTGATTACTGAAGCGCAGCAATACGATCTGGTCGGACGGATCGTCTTGTAGGGGCAGGGCTTGTCCCTGCCCGAGCAGCGGGTGGCCACGAGGGCCCGCCCCTACAGGCCGAGCGGCGTAAGCGAGGAATCTTTTGTCCCACTCGGAGGCAACGACATGAAACATCTCAGTGCGCTGTTAACTCTGCTGCTTGTTTGCCTCTGGTCTCAGACGGTCAGGGCGCAAGCGGCTGACACCTGGGTTAGCGTTTCTCCGGCGGACGAGCAGTTCACGATCCAGATGACGAGCGCTCCTGTGGTGAAATCGCAGCAGAACAGTTTCGACAAACTGAAAGTTGAGGCGCGCATTTACACCGCGAGCAGTGATGGCGTTGACTACACCGTCTGGTCGTTAGTTAACAAGGACTATGATTTCACCGGCCCGTCCGATAACGACGCTTACCTTGACGCCTGCGCAGACCTTGTCTGGGAGTCGCTCCTCAAACCGCTCCGAGATCAGCTCCCGGAGTTGAGCAAGCTTGGGTCCGGCATGTCTTACCATGGCGAGCTGAACAAAGTGTGGCCGGGTCGCGAATACAATATCATTCTTGGTAGCAGACCCGGAGTGACTCGTATCTATGTCAACGGCCAGCAGATATATGTGCTGACTGTCTTGAGTGCGGATGCCAATAGCGCCAACACGCAACGCTTCATCAATTCCTTCGGCATCAAGACACCGGGGTTGCCAGTAGCGGCGACTTTAAAGGAAGACCCGACGGTCTTGCCGCCGTCTGGGGGTATTGCCGGTGGAGTCGGCCCCGAACGCGGCGGAAGCACCGTCGGCAACGCACCTGTAGCCGGCGACGGCGCTACTACGGATTACAATCGAGTTTTCTCGCCGAAAGGCGTAACAGAAAAAGCGCATGTTCTTTCCAAACTCGAACCTTCGTACACTGAGAGCGCGCGCAAATATTCCGTTCAGGGAACCGTCATACTGCGCGCTGTTTTTTCCAGCTCTGGAGAAGTGAACAGTATTAGAGTTGTAAAAAAGCTGCCGCACGGCCTGACGCAAAGAGCGATAGAAGCTGCGAGACAGATCAAGTTCACCCCCGCGCAAAAGGATGGACACGCCGTCTCGATGTACATTCAACTGGAATACAACTTCTATCTTTACTAAGCGTGACCGCCCGCTGGTAGGCCATCGCTATACAAAGACGGGTACCTATTACTTCACCGCAGTCTCGGTTTCTGCGCAGCAAATGAAGTAAACTGCATTTGTGATTTATGAGTGGGATCCGAAAAAAGCGGAGGCAAACCTGAGCCGCCATGGAGTGTCATTCGATGAAGCGGCAAGCGTTTTCCTCGATCCGCTGGCAGTCACTTTTCCCGATCCGGATCACTCCAGCGAAGAGTTTAGAGAAATCACCCTTGGCCATTCCGCAAGACAGCGAGTAGTCTTTCTCTCGCACACGCGGCGAGGGGATCACACTCGACTCATCAGCGCACGGAAGGCAACTAGAGCGGAGCGCAAACAATATGAAGAAAGCATCAAAGAAAAATAAGGATGACTTAAGACCGGAGTATGACCTTTCGCAACTGAAAGGCGGCGTTCGTGGCAAGTACTATCGCGAGGCTACGGCCGGTACAAACCTTGTCCTCATCGAACCGGAATTGGCGACCTTATTTCCCGACACGGAATCTGTC
>JANMKA010000012.1:0-36298 GCA_031371765.1 Blastocatellia bacterium | reverse complement strand
CAGCCCCGGGCCCAAGAGTGATGCCAATGGTTTCTATCAGCTGACAGTTTTTCCGGGTAGCACAACGTTGGACGTGGTGCCGCCTGCGGGCAGCGTCTTTGCCCAGACGACACTTCCCGTCGACATCGTGGGCGATACCACAAAGAACATTGTCCTTCAGGGTCCAACACATACAATCCGTGGACGCATCGCCGACGGCGCTGGCGCTCCCCTGGTCGGCGTGACAGTAGCGTTGACGGGCACCCAATCGGCGATTTCAACTAGTGATGGCAACGGTAACTATGTGTTTGTTAACGTATCCGAAGGCGGAAACTATACGGTCACGCCGTCGCGTACAAGTTACCAGTTCAATCCGACAAGCGCTGTCTTCAATAATCTCATCGGCGATCAGACGGCTAACTTCACCGGCACACTTTTCACATTCAACGTCACCGGCCACATCAGAGATGGCAGCAGCGCAGGCGTCAACGGCGTGACGGTGACTTTGAGTGGTGCGACGACGGCGGTAACGCAAACGGACAATGCGGGCGCGTACGCTTTCAACAGTGTGGCGGCGTTTACGAACTACTCAGTGAAGGCCTCAAAGCCAAACTTTACTTTCACGCCATCGCGCACAGACGTCATCAATCTCAGTGCGAACCAGACGGCGGACTTCACCGCAGCGCCGCAACCCTCTCCCTCGCCAACGCCGCCGTTGGATGATGATTTTGGCAGCTCCACGCGCAACGCGGACAAGTTCCAATTCGGATCGCTTTCAACCGATCCAACGGCATTTGATCCGCTCGTTTCAGTGGCGCAGCAAAATGGACACCTTGAAATAAAACCACGCGCCGACGCTTTCGGTACGCACTACAACGGCTATACAACGGTGGGCGCAGTTGATCTTAATGCTGGTAGCGCGAGCGTTGAGGTAGTGCAAGCGGCCGGTGGTGGGGCGCAGACAATCTTTTCGTTGGGTTCCGATAAAGACAACAGCTTTGGCTTCATGGTGCAGACGGGTGGCGCCGGGTCAATTCCGAATTTAGTCACAAAGGGAAGCGACCCACTGGATCCGGCGGCGGCATTGCTTGTCTTTCAGATCAAGATCAACGGACAACTGACGGCGCTAAGCATTCCTTATGATCCGGTGGCCCATCGCTACTGGCGCTTCCGTTACGATCCGGCAGGAAACGCGATCCTTTTTGAGACGAGTGCGAATAACCTAAATTGGATTGTCCAGCACAATGTGACGCTGCAGAAATCGGTGACACCGATGGCTGTGGAGCTTGCTTCGGGCACCAGTGCGAGCACGACGGCGCCAGGAACGGCGGTCTTCGACAACTTTCATCTGGGCGATAAGTTCGCGATCGGCGGCCAGGTGAGGACGGCAGCGAGCGTGGGTGTAAGTGGCGCGCTGATCACTCTCAGCGGCCCGCTGAGTAAAACGACTACCACAGACGGCAGTGGTAGTTACGCATTCACGCAATTAGACGCCGGTGGAAACTACACTGTGATGCCGAGCTTCGCTAATTATTCGTTTAGTCCCTCGAGTCAGACATTCAACAGTTTGGCGACGAACAAGACAGCCGACTTCCTCGCGATTCCTGACGGAATGCCAACTCCGACGCCGACACCTGATGGTTTCACGCCGCCGGGCAGCAACGTAACGGTGCAGGGAAACGGTGTGACTCTGACCTTTGCTCAGGTAAACAGCGCCGGCGTGACAACTTTTAATTCGATCAGTCCCGCGACGGCGGGCTCGCTTCCCGGCGGTTACGTAATCAGCGGAAGCAGCGTCGCTTTTGATATATCGACGACAGCGAGTTATACGCCTCCAATCGACGTTTGCTTCGCGCTCGCCTCAGTATCAGACCAAAATACTTTCAATAGTCTCAGCCTCTTACACAATGAGGGAGGTAACCTCGTGGATCGCACGATCAGCCATGACTTTGCCACAAAGAAGATCTGCGCCCGCGTAAGCTCGCTTTCGCCGTTTGTGACTGCCGGCAAGTTGACAGTGCATCTGAATGCTTCGAGTTTTAGTCCCAGCGAGAGTGCTGGAACGGTCGCCGTAACCGTGATGAGAACCGGAGACTCTTCAGGTGTAATCACGGTTAACTACGCGACCAGCGACATCGCAGGCAACAACGACTGTAATGCGCTCAACACGGGCATTGCGAATTCGCGCTGTGACTATGAAACGACGGCAGGCACTTTGCGCTTCGCTGCCGGCGAAACATCTAAGACCGTTTTGATTCCCATTGTTGATGACGTTTACGCCGAAGGCGGTGAGAGTTTCAATGTCACGCTGAGTACTCCCAGTGGCGCGCTTCTCGCCTCGCCCAGTGTGGCTACTGTAACCATAAGTGATAACGACACGGCGACGGGAACGAATCCGATCAATCAGGCGGGATTCTTTGTGCGCCTCCATTACCTCGACTTCTTCACGCGAGAGCCAGACGCGGGCGGCCTGGCGTTCTGGACAAATCAAATTACCTCGTGCGGTGCGGACCAGCCGTGCATTGATATCAGGCGTATTAACGTTTCAGCTGCCTTCTTCCTTTCGATAGAGTTCCAGGAAACTGGCTACCTGGTCGAGCGCTTTTACAGAGTGGCATACGGCAATGCGACTGGAACGTCGACCTTCGGCGGCACACATCAACTGCCGGTGCCCATCATTCGCTTGAACGAGTTTCTGCCGGACACGCAGCAGATCGGGCGCGGCGTGGTGGTGGGCCAGACAGGCTGGGAGCAAGTGTTGGAAAATAACAAGCAAGCCTTCGCGGGAGAATTTGTTCAGCGGGCTCGATTTTCGGCTATCTATCCCGGGACGATGAGCGCGGGACAGTATGTGGACGCGCTGAACAGCAACGCCGGAAACGCCTTGTCGGTAATAGAGCGGAACCAACTCGTCAACGAGTTGACGAGTGGGGCAAAGACGCGGGCGCAAGTGTTGCGTACGGTCGCGGAGGATTCGGACCTGAATGCCGCCGAGTTTAACCGGGCATTTGTGCTGATGCAGTTCTACGGATATTTGAGGCGGAATCCTAACGACGCTCCCGATAGCGACTACACGGGGTATGACTTTTGGCTGGGTAAGCTGAACCAGTTTAACGGCAACTTTGTTAACGCCGAGATGGTCAAGGCGTTCATCGTCTCCGGCGAATACAAGCAAAGGTTTGGGCCATGATGTTAATACCAGCAGTTTTTTGAAGACGGGTTAAGGTCAGGAATTTTGGACCATAACAGTCTTAACGTGGTTTCACGGGCTCCTGACGTTGCGCGTAATGCGACAGTAATATGTGCCCGTACAGCACCGGCGTTCCGGTCAGCTGATAGCCATTCTCTTCCAGCAGCTTTGTGGCGCGGCCGGATGGCGATGCGAGCAGCCAGACGTTCTGATCAGGTCCGATAAGTTCGCCGAGGCTTTGTTTGCTAAGCTGATCTGCTAGCCATTTGTAGCGCAGCATGTGCGCTTCGGTTTTGCCGTAATAGGCGAGCGCCAGGGGAATGGAATTAACTCCCTCGCTGAGAATAGTTTCGTGATTCGAATTAGCAATTTGCGAATCAATGAACTGGGCCATCTCTTTATGCCGGTCGGGTTTGGCTCGCAGATCACCGCGCGCGGTCAACAGGGCAGTTGAAAACAAGAAACCGCCAAGTACTGTGACTACGACCAGCTGCGCCGGTCTGCTGTTCAGGTTTTGCACCCCGGCCGCAATCAGCAGGTAAACCGCGGGCGCGACAACAATCCAGTAGCGCATGATGCCGATCGCCCGGGTGCCCAGCAGGTGATCCAAAAATAAGATCCCAGCGATCGGAAAGACAAGCCACAAGCAGAGCAGCCACAATGTTGCCCGCTGAGATCGAAGCGACAGCAAACCCCACACGAGAAGTCCATACGCGGCGACGACACTGAGCCATCCGAGCGGGGCTTCGGGCACCGACATCAGGCGGGTCAGCTTGGAAAAAATTTCAGCTATCACCATCTCGGGGGAAAGCGGACCGCGGGCCCAGGCTATGATCTGCTGTGACGTCCGACTTTGAGCAAGTCCAATTAGCAGCCAGGGAGAAAAAGCTGCAACCACGGCACCCTCAGTAACGAACCAGAAAACCTTTTTTGCCCTGCCGAGTGGCGACGCGATCCAGATGTAAACGCTCTGGGCGGCAAGCACAAAAACATATTCATAGTGCGTGTAGAGGCCGGCAACGGACAAAACCGCAAACAGAATATAGGGCAGCCTGGACGAAGAATATTTCCGCGCCAGCGTAATCGCATAGGTTGAGGCGATCGCAAGCAGCGCCAGCAGCGGATACATGCGCGCCTGCTGCGAGTAATGAATTTGCTCAGGCATGAATGCGATTAAGAGCGCGGCAGCAAAGCCAACCAGTGGGTTGAACAATTCGCGCCCCAGGAAAAAGATCAGCACTACGGCGAGCGCGCCGAAAACCACCGAGGGCAATCGCAGAACCCACTCGGAAGTTCCAAAGAGCCTTATCCAGTAGTGCATCAAATAAAAGTACAAGGGCATGTGAACGTTCTTCCCAAGCACGCGGTTAACCTCAGTCAGTCCTTTGCCGCTATCAGGTGTAAGCAGTCGCTTGTACTCGCCAGTGCTCTCAGGCAAAGCGCTTTGGTCAGCATTGGATGCGTCTGACACGTAGACATATTGATGACCGCAGGCGGCAGGGATTGTGTACAGCTCTTCGCACTCCAGACTTTGGCCGCCCAGATTGTAGAGACGGACAAAAAGACCGCCCAAAAAAAGCAGTCCAATGAGAACGAGCGTCTTGCCGACTGAGAACGGTAAGCTTTCACTAAGCGAACTCGAGTGAGACACAACTTCTGGCCTGTCTTTGGTCTTTCTGATGCCGGCAGTTTTCATTGTGATGGTAACCGTCTGCAACTTGGAAGTGGTGCTGCGGTCACTCTAACTTACTAGTTTCGATTCGCACAGTGTAAGAGTTTGTCGAAAACATGTTGACATCTGTGGACTAGTGACTAGAATGGGCGCGCGCAGAAAACATTATCCGCTAACTAGCCGTCGCCCGCCTACACACTAATGTTCCCAGCAACGGCGCGACACTATCGTCCGCATGAAATACTTTTCGCTTGATTGTCATTAATGTGTGAACAGCAATTTGCCTACGACCAGAAAGTAGGTGCCCGCTTGAATTGCTAGTCCGAGCCCAGCACCCAACAAGGAAGGATCAAGGAACATGTTGTGCCCCCGTCGCCTCGCAAGATTCTCGTTCACCCACATAATCGTACTAGCAATAGGTTTGGCTTGTTTGACCAGTTGGGCCACTTTCACTGGCTATACTGCGAAACAAAATGCCGCCCGCCAGGATCAAACCGACCGCTCGACCGGCACAAAAACTGACAGCGTTGGCCGCGCCAGGCTGAATAAATCTTACGGAAACATGCCGCTCAGTTTTGAGGCGAACCGCGGCCAGACGGACTCTGCCGTAAACTACGTCGCGCGCGGGCCGGGCTACAATATTTTCCTCACTTCCGGCGAGGCTGTTCTGGTGTTTCCCACTTCCGGCAAGAGTGCCAAAGAAACAGCAGCCAAGACGGCAGAGACGGATGAAACGTCTGATCAGGAAGCAGTTCAAGACCCGCTGGAACGTTTGCGTGGGCGTGCAGCGCGGCCCGGTACTTCCGAGAATCCCACCATCGTTAAGATGCGACTGGAAGGCGCCAATGCACAGCCGCGCGCGATCGAAGGTGTCCAGGAATTACCAGGCAAAGTCAATTATCTGCTCGGCACAGACTCGTCGAGGTGGCGTACAGATATTCCGACCTACAGTCAGGTGGCGTACCGCGATGTCTACGCCGGCGTCGACCTTGTTTACTACGGCACTGGCCAGCAGTTGGAGTATGACCTTGTGGTCTCTCCGGGCGCCGATCCGAGTTTAATTCAGCTCAAATTCGATGGTGTCGAGAGGCTGCGTGTCGACGCGCAGGGAGACCTTCTTCTTACGACCCCCGCAGGTGAAATCCGCCAGCAAAAGCCTGCCATTTTTCAGGAAGTGAACGGATCTAAAAAAGAGGTCAACGGCGGTTACATTCTGAAATCTGGGAACACGATCGGCTTCAAGGTTTCGCGCTATGATCGCAGCAAGAAACTTTTGATCGATCCCATTTTGAGCTACCTGTCATTTGTTAACGGAAGTGGCCAGGGCGTTGCCTTGACCGTGGATCCTGCCGGTTACGCGTACACTACAGGCGCGGTCTCAGACCCAAATCTTAATGCTACGCCCGGTGCCTATCAGATCGCGAACGGTGGCTTGGGAGATACTTTCGTCACTAAGATTAACCAAGCCGGCAGTGCTGTTATTTACACCACCTACCTCGGCGGCAGCGGTGACGATAACGGTAACGGCATAGCAATCGATGCGGCGGGCAACGCCTATATTGCCGGCTTCACTACTGGTAACTTCCCCACCACGCCCGGCGCTTTCCAGAGCGTCTCGCAGGGCGAGGGTGATGCTTTCATTACCAAACTAAATGCCTCGGGCAATGCTCTCGTCTTTTCCACGCTTCTCGGTGGCAATGATGTTGAGGAAGCAGACGGAATTGTGGTTGATCCCAACACCGGCGCTGTTTATGTGTCAGGACTGACCACCTCCACGAACCTACCGGTTACCGCCGGAGCCTTTCGCAGTTCCAACGCCGGGGGCAACGACTGCTACGCAGCTAAACTCAACGCGAACGGCACAGGCCTGATCTACCTAACCTACGCCGGAGGTGGCGGGTTCGACTACCCGATCGCCATGACCGGGGACACTTCAGGCAACGTCTATCTTGCGGGCCAAACTTCATCGCTCAATTTTCCGGTGCAGAATGCCTTTCAGAGCACTCATGGCGGCGCACCCCAGGGATTCTTTAAGAGCAGCAATGGAGGAACCAACTGGAATTTGAGCCGGAACAATCTGCCCTCCACGCACGTTTTGACAATCGCCATCAACCCGACTACCAGCACCACTGTTTACATCGGCACTTACGGCGGCGTGTTCAAGACCACGGACGGCGGCGCCAATTGGAATGCGACCGGTCCCATCGCTACGCACGCAGTGCGCCAGTTGCTTATCGATCCGACCGCGACGAATACCATCTACGCGGGCACAACGTCAGGCGTTTTTAAAAGTACCGACGGTGGCCTTACCTGGATTGCTCGCAACAACGGACTGGCTTCTCCCAATGTTGCTCCTGATATACGCGGCCTATCGCTACATCCGTCGGCTCCCAACACTATTTATGCATGCGGTTTTGGCGGCATCTTCAAAACAACAGACGGGGGCGCCAATTGGACGGCAATTACCAACGGCCTGCCGACCAACTTCAGCGCTCCGACGACCAACGGCATAGTTGTCGATCCCAGTGCTCCTAATACGGTTTATCTCACCGTTGCGGGATTTCAGCGCGTTTACAAAACCACTAATGGAGGCGCGAATTGGACCGGGGCGGGCACTGGACTGCCTGCCTCCGCTGTTAACACATTGGCCATTAACCCGTCCAGCCCGGCTACGATTTATGCGGGCACAAACGTGGGCGTTTACCGTACTACGAATGGCGGAACCAACTGGAGTGTCATTAACACCGGACTACTCGTGCCGCGCAGCGACGCAACGAGCACAGCGAACCCCCAAATTTTCGCAATCGCCGTCGATCCGGTAAATCCTCTAAACGTTTATGCCGCCCCCAATCTTTCTTTTGCTAACAATGGCAGTTGGTTTTCTCTCGCAACGATCTTCAAGAGCAGCGACGGCGGCAACAATTGGACCGCACAAACCAGCGGCTTCAACAATGCCAACCTAAGTTTCGCTTCGGTTGCAGTCGATCCCAGCAATCCTTCAATCGTTTATGCTGGAAATTTCGGAGACTTTGACGGTTTCCTGTTGAAACTCAACTCCACTGGAACCGGCGCGATTTACAGTAGCTACCTTGGCGGCGCTCGCGGCGATGGCGCTACGAGCGTTGCGGTGGACGGCGCAAACAATGCGTACGTCGCGGGAACCACACGCGGAAATGGTTTTCCGACTACCGTCGGGGCTTTTCAAACCACGCTTAAGGGAGGGAACGACTTTTTTGTGACGAAGTTCAATGCCTCCGGTACTTCGCTCGCCTATTCGACGTTTCTCGGCGGCACCGAAGCGGAAAACTCAACTGGCGCCTTGGCAGTAGACTCGGCGGGCAATGCATACGTTGCTGGCGGGACATTTGCCGCCGATTTCCCGGTAACACCGGGTGCATTCCAGACGACCATTGGCAACCGCGGCACGCGCAACGCTGATGTCTTCGTTACTAAAATAAACGCCACGGGAAATAGCCTGGTCTATTCCAGTTACCTCGGCGGTAATGGCAATGACGCGGCAAATAATTTCCTGGGCAACCGACTGGCCATCGACTCTGCAAACAACGTTTATGTTATGGGTGTTACCGACAGCACTAACTTTCCAGCGTTCGACTTTATTAACACTGGCATTTCAAACAGCTCGACATTTGTCGCCAAGATCGTTGAAGCAGTTCCTTCCTACAGCATAACTGGCCGCCTGACTACCGGCACCAACTCACCTATCAGCGGCGTATTTGTTGAGGCGTCCAACGGGCAGGGGTTGTTCCGGGGCGGCGTCAGCGACAGCCAGGGCTATTACTCGATCATCAGTCTGCCTGCCGGCAGTTACACCGTCACCCCTAACAAGTATGGATCGACAGGGCATTATCTTTATGCGCCGCCAACCCGAACCATTGTCGGGATGAACTCGGATCAAACGGCCGACTTCACCGGCACACAGGTCTACGACATCGAAGGTCGGGTGACGAGTTCAACTGTGCCGGGACTCGGAATCTTTGATGTGACGGTAACGTTAAGCGGATCGGCCTCGGCGTCAATTGTTACCGACGCTGACGGATTCTACTATTTTCAGGATCTGCTTCCCGGCAATTACACTGTCACTCCCTCGAGGCCGGGTTTCACGTTCAATCCCGCTAACCTAACGTTCGCTAATTTAAGTACAGATCAGTTCAGCGGGAACTTCACGACCGCCTCGACCACCTTCTTCACTGTCAGCGGGCGCGTCGCTGATGCCGGTAATACCGGTATTGCCAATGCATTGATTTCGACTTTGGTTGCTCCATTAAGAGGCTCCCGAAGCCTGTCAACGCAGACAGATGCAAATGGAAACTACTCGATTTCAAATCTACAGGCAGGCGGCAATTACTCGTTCCTGGTCCTGAAGCCGGGTCTGTCTTTTACGCCACAGAATCCGGCACTGAATAATCTCAGCAGCAACCAGACTCTCAATTTCCTCGCAACACCAGTGACTGGATTAATCGGCAAGATTGCCTTCTCCAGGGTTACTCAGTCGACGGATGGTATTTCCCTCATGAATGCCGACGGCACCGGTGAAGTGGCCCTGACAAATTCATTCGATGAGAATCCGGCTTGGTCGCCTGACGGTTCGAAGATAGCTTTCGCGAGAGAACCCGCTGGGGTTGCAGCAGATATTTACACGATGAATGCAGATGGCAGTGGAGTGACGAGGGTCACGACTGCCCCTCTGCTAGATCTCCTTCCGAGTTGGTCTCCAGACGGCGCACACTTCACGTTTACTTACGGCGAATGTAGCGGCACCGACTCTACCGCACCCGCACCTGACGTTTTTGTAATGGATTCAAACGGTGCGAATCGAACCAATCTCACGAATACTCCTGTCGTTGATGGTATTTCGGATTGGTCACCAGGCGGTTCAACCATCGCGTTCGCGAGAGGTCCTTCCGCCGATTGCAGCTCTGCCGAGGAACAGGGTGATATCTATGCGATGGATCCCGATGGCAGGAACCAAAGAATCATCGCAAACAACAGCGACGGAGAAACAAGACCCGCGTATTCTCCTGACGGCTCCCGGATCGCATATTTCCGCGGATCAGCATCAGGCCCCGGCTCTCTATACGTCATGAACGCAGATGGCACGGCACAGACTAAGATCAGTCCCGCTGTTGATATTCAAGGCGACCCCGCGAAGCCAACCTGGTCGCCGGACGGGACGAAGATTGCCTTTACCGCTAATTTCTTCGGCGTCCAGGGTTCCCAGATCTTCGTCATCAATGCCGATGGTACCGGTCTGGCACAGATCACTACTGGCGCAACAAGCCGGATTCAACCGGCATGGCAGCACTACAGCATCAGCGGCAAAGTGACTGGCAACACCACCGGGCTGCCGATCACGATGGCGTTGGCGGGAACTTTGACGCGCGTCACGCAAACTGACGCGAACGGCAACTATGTCTTCGGCAATTTAGCGCCGGGCGGGAATTATTCCGTCTCGCCGGTAAGTGCAGCCTTTGGCTTTAACCCGGCGAAAACTGACATTCTTAATCTAGTCGGAAATCAAGTAACCAACTTTGCGGTGGTGCCACAGGCAATCCCGACACCAACTCCGGCACTCGCGGATAGTTTTGCGGGCGCCCAACGCGACGCCACAAAGTGGAACCTCGGTACGCAGACGCAACCGCTGGGAGCGTTTGACGCGCAGATTCCCGTGGTGCAGCAGAACGGACAATTGATCGTTACTCCCCGTACGCAGACAGCCGGAGCGCATTACAACGGCTATGTCTCGGTCAATTCGTTTGACTTTAACAACGCGACGGCAACGGTTGAAGTGGCACAGACCGCTGCCCACGGCGCGGATACGATTTTTTCCATTGGCAGCGATTTGGAGAACTTCGCGCGCTTCGTAGTTCGCGACGGCGCCGGCGCGCCCGGCGTCTTTAAGAAAGGGGAGGAAACGCTTGACGTGGCCCAGTTGATTTTCCAGGTGAAAGCCGGGGGACAATTGACTTCGGTGAGTATCCCGTATGATCCGGTCCTGCATCGGTTCATGCGTTTCCGTCACCAACCGCCAAACAACTCAATCGCGTTCGAGACCAGCCCGAACAATATTGACTTTCTGGTGCAGAAGGAAATTCCGCTGGAAAAAGGAGTATCTGCTCTCACCACAGAACTGAGTGCGGGTACCACCAACCCAACGGATCCGGGCCAGGCGATATTCGACAATTTCAAGCTCATAACCAACACTGTGCAATTCAGCGCTCCCACCGTAACCGTCGGCGAAGCGCAGGGCAGTGCGTTGCTGACGGTAACGCGCAGTGGCAGCTCCGCGGGGTCCGCCGCAGTCGATTACTTAAGTTTCGATGACTCCGCGCATCAGAGCTCGAAGTTTATTCTGGCCACCGGCAGTGTCTCATTTGCGCCGGGCGAAACGAGCAAGTCCATTAAAGTACTGATAATCGACAACGCTTTGATCGATGGAAATCAGACTCTCTATTTGAATTTGACAGATTCGTCTGGGGCCGGGCTTAACAGTCCGGGCCGTACGGCACTGACGATCATCGACAACGACACCACACCGCCGACCAGCAATCCACTGGACAATCGGGACGGGGTATTTTATGCGCGCGAGCATTACTATGACTTTCTAAACCGCGAGCCCGATGCTTCAGGACTGGCTTTTTGGGCGAACCAAATCTCGGCCTGCGGAACGGACCAGAGTTGTCTCGACGTGAAGCGGGTCAATGTGTCTGCCGCATTCTTCCTCTCGATTGAGTTTCAGGAGACGGGCTATTTGGTCTATCGCTTCTACAATGCGGCCTTGAACCGGCCTAACGGTTTGCCGCGGTATCTGGAGTTCATTCGGGACACGCAAACCATTGGACGTGGCGTGGTGGTAAATGCTCCGGGCTGGGAAGCGTTGTTGGAAACGAACAAAGTGGCGTATGCCGAAGCTTTCGCGGCGCGTCCTGAGTTCACAGCGCTTTATCCGGCAACGCTGACGCCTGCTCAATATGTGGATGCGCTCTTTGCGCATGCCCTCATTGTTCCTGATGCGGCAGCGCGCCAGGCGGCGATCAGTGAATTTAACAACCCTACGGGGGCGCGTGGGCGAGCGCTTCGTCGCGTCGTCGAGAACCAGACACTTTACGCACGTGAATTCAATCGCGCGTTTGTCCTGGCGCAGTACTTCGGTTACCTAAGGAGAAATCCAAACGACCCACCGGATTCAAACTACGACGGTTTCAACTTCTGGCTGGGCAAGTTGAATCAGTTCAACGGCAACTACGTCAACGCTGACATGGTCAAGTCGTTCATCGTTTCCGGCGAATACCGGGGCAGATTCGGACCATAAGGCGGCGCGTGGACATAGGTATGATTGACCGACCGTTTATCGATCGAAGTACCAGTGCTTTTGAGCGAAAGAGACGCAAGCGGCGGCGCTTTCATTTTTTGGCAACGACTGCCATAGCGCTGTGTTGCTGGCTACCGGCACAATCGCCCTCACAATCCGCCAGCCCGGTTACGTCGCCGCCTGAGCTGGTGGTGCAAACCGGACATAGCTCGCGCGTAAACTGCGCGGTGTTTGCCCCTGACAATCGCTGGCTCGCTACCGGCAGCGCAGACAATACAATTCGGTTGTGGGACGCCGGATCCGGCCGCGAACTACGCGCCTTGATCGGTCACAAAAATTGGATTAAGTCGCTGGCTGTTAGTCATCACGGTCAGGTGCTGGCGTCGGGCAGCAACGATCACACGATTAAGCTCTGGGATATATCCTCAGGGCGCGAAATGTTAACGCTGAGGGGCCACAGCAATTCGGTGGACGTCTTAGCATTCAGTCCTGATGACCGGTGGTTGGTTTCAGGAAGCAGCGACACGACGCTAAGAGTTTGGGATGCCACTTCCGGGGTGGAAGTCCGCACGCTCAAGGCGGCGGCGGTGACGGCGCTCAGCTTTAGTCCTGATGGCAAGACGTTGGCGTCGGCTGGTGCTGACGGCGTAATAAATCTTTGGGACACTGCCGCCTGGAATTTATCGCGTGCCCTGAAAAAACAAACGCAAAAAATTACGACGCTTTCATTTAGCCTGAATGCGCAACAGTTAGTCTCAGGCAGCGCCGACGGCACCATTCTTTTTTGGGACGCTGCTAAGGGACGCGAGCTCCACTCGATGAGACATGGTTCCAGCGGAGTACTCGCGCTGGCTTTCACTGCGCAACGCGAACTCATTTCCACTAACGCTGACGGAACGATCGTTTTTTGGGATAGTGCCGCGGGTAAGGAAAAGCGTAGTGCGAACTTTGGAACACCAGGCGAAGAATTCTTGTTCGCCGCTCTTGGCAAAAATGGAGAACTGCTGGCTACGAGCGATGGCAGCCGGATTGCACAGGTACGAAACGCCAACACTGGCAAGGTAGTCAAGACACTTGAAAGCCATTCGGTAAGCTCTTTGTCACTTGCCTTCAGTAATGACGGGAGATGGCTCGCTTCCGGAACGAACGATCGTGCTATCCGAATTTGGCAAACGGCAACCGGGCGCGAGCTGCCCAAACTTTCCGGGCACAATGGCTGGGTTAAGGCGGTCGCCTTTAGTCCTGACAGTCGCCTCTTAGCTTCGGGCAGCAACAGTGGTGAACTAAAGCTGTGGGATCTCAACAAGGGTGCTGAGATTCATAGTCAGACTTACAAGCAGGAACGGATCCACACCGTCGCTTTTAGTCCCGACGGCAAGTTCGTCGTTGCGGCCGGAACCGCCGGCACCATACACGTCTCAGATCCTGGCGGCACACAGTTACGTACTCTGGCCGGACATACTGGAGAGATAACAAGCCTGGCTTTTGTGCCCGATTCATCGTTTCTTGCATCTGGCAGCACCGACAAGACCATCAGGCTCTGGGATCTTGGTACCGGACTGCCAAAAACCGTGGCGCAAATGGATGATCAGGTAAACGCCATCGCTTTCAGCCCGGACGGAAAAATTCTGGCTGCAGGAACCGCGGACCACAAAATTACTCTGCTGACGATGGCGACTGGTGAAATGCAAGGGCTGTCAGGCCACGAGGGAGAAATTTTCACGCTGGCATTTAGTCCCGACGGCCGTTGGTTGGCGTCAGGCGGCAGCGACCAAACCGTTAGGGTGTGGAATGCCGACACGGGCAAACCAGCTCGCACGCTGGTTGGAGGATCGGGCGAAGTGAATAGTGTTGCCTTTAGCTACGATTCTCGCTCGCTGATTTCCGCCAACGGTGATGGCAGCATGATGCTTTGGAGCGCGGACACGGGAAGTTTAGCAGCAGTACTGGTATCTATGCCGTTTAGTGACGATTGGCTGGTTGCCACACCCGGCGGCTTGTTTGACGGATCGCATGCGGCGTGGAAATTTTTGCTCTGGCGTTTCGCGCAAAGCACTTTCAAAGTGGCGCCGGTAGAATCCTTCTTCAACGAATTCTATTACCCCGGCTTGCTCGCTGATATTTTGGGAGGAAAAAACCCAGCGGCAAAACATGACATTGTTCAGAAGGACAGGCGACAGCCGGAGATCCGCCTCGAACCAGCGGAACAAAATCAGGCAGTGGATAACGTCGCTCAACGGCAGGTGCGTTTGCGGTTGGACATTTCAGAAGCGCCAGCGGATGGCGAGTACAGCGAAGCAAGTGGAGGCCGCGACCTGCGCCTTTTTAGGAATGGTCTGCTGGTGCAAAGCTGGTCAGGCGACGTGCTAAAGGGAAGTTCAAAACAGACGGTTGAAACTAAGGTTGCGATTGTCGCCGGCGCAAACGAGTTCACTGCGTACGCGTTCAATCGAGATAACGTAAAGTCGGCCGATGCCGTGCTGACGATAAATGGAGCCGAGACACTCCGGCGCGCCGGCACTGCGTATGTGATTGTTGTGGGAGTGGGTAGCTACGCCAACTCGCAATACAATCTCAACTATAGCGTCGCTGACGCGACTGAAATAGGAGCGCAGCTAAAAAGTCAGCAGGAACTTCTGGGCCGGTATAACCCGATTGAAGTGGTGCCGCTGCTTAATGGCGAGGCCACAAAAGCAAACATCTTACTGGCTCTGCACTTGTTAGCAGGCAGCGGGGGAAATTCTCTTCCGAAAGGTGCACCCGCAGCCCTGGCGAAACTAAAGCCAGCTCAGCCTGAGGACGCTCTGATCTTTTACTTCTCCGGACACGGAACAGCGCAGGAGGATCGTTTCTATCTGATACCCCATGATCTTGGATACGAGGGGCAGCGGTCCAGGCTTGATAGCGCGGGATTGGCCAACATTTTGACGCACAGTATTTCTGATCTGGAACTCGAAGAGGCGTTGAAGAATGTCGATGTGGACCAACTGCTCCTGATTATCGATGCGTGCAATTCGGGTCAGGCCTTGAAAGCTGAGGACGAGCGGCGTGGACCAATGAATGCCCGCGGCCTGGCCCAACTGGCTTATGAAAAAGGAATGTATATTTTGACAGCTTCGCAGAGTGACGAAGTAGCGTTCGAATCGGCAGGCTTGAAGCATAGCTATTTGGCTTACGCGCTGGTTGAAGAAGGTATTAAGTCGGGCGCGGCGGATGAGGATAACGACGGGCAGCTGTTTTTGAAAGAATGGTTTGATTACGCCACTGAGCGCGTGCCCAGAATTGGCCGGGAAAAGAAACAGACGGGAAAACAGTTGGAGGAAGTCGACGCCGACGAACAGCGCGTCCAGCGTCCCAGAGTTTTCAACATGCGAGAAGGCGGCGCTGAACGATTTGAGGTAGCTCGCCTTACCAAAACCAGCCGTCCCAGCTAAAGCGCATATTGGATTAGCGTGCCGGGTCATTAGTTAATCGCGGAGAACGAAACATTTTGTCTGAAACGGAAACCAAAGAGAAAGCTGCTTCTGAACCGTCCAGCACCACCAGAATGGACAGCGATTCGATCGTTGGCTCACTGGTTGATGGTCGCTATCTGGTTAAGAAGAAACTAGGCCAGGGTGGCTTTGGCATGGTGTACCTCGCAGCCGACGAAAAGATGATGTCCAGGCCGGTGGTCCTGAAGGCCCTGCATGAAATAGGAAATGAGTGGAGCGTCAAAAAATTCCAGCAGGAAATGGAAGCGTTGGCGCGCGTGGACCATCCCAGCATCGTCGGCATCTTTGACGTTGGTCATTTGGCCGATGGGAAGCCCTACATCGTCATGCAGTATGTCGATGGTTGCAACCTAAGATCTTTGATAACACCCGAAGGAATGAATTTCTGGCGCTCGGCAAATATCATTCGACAGATGGGACGTGCCCTGAGTAGCGCGCATGAGAGAGGAATTCTGCACCGGGACCTGAAGCCTGAAAACATAATGGTCCAAACCCTGGGCGACGGCGAAGAGCAAGTGAAGGTAATTGACTTCGGCATCGCTAAGGTTCGCAATTCGGTTGTGTCTGCCACTACCGCGCAAGGTCGCGCGGTGGGAACGATTGCCTACATGTCCCCCGAGCAACTAAGCGCCGGTCCCGTTTCGCCCGCCAGTGATGTCTATTGTTTCGCGGTCATAGCCTACGAGATGCTGACAGGAAGGAGACCGGAAAACCCCGAGTCCGCTTATCAATTGTTGGAAATGCAACGTTCGGGCGTTCGTGTCAATCCGGTGGATTTGCGGCCAGCTCTGCCGTTGGGCGCGCAAAAGGTTTTGCTAAAAGCGCTTTCCTTTGATCCTAAAGATCGTTATCAGCGAGCCATTGACTTTGCCGATCTCTTGGCCAGTGTGCTGGTAAAAGATGACGAACAGACTGTCCTGCAAACGCGCCCCGAGAAGTCGACATCAATCGTGGAACACCAAACAGCGGTGCATGCGCCTGAGACTGCGCACGTGCTCTTTATGGATATTGTTGGTTACTCGAAGATGTTGATGGACGAGCAGCCGGCGTGCCTTGAGATTCTTCAGGATATCGTGGGCAAGACTGACGACTTTTGCCGCGCGCAACGGGCCAAACAGCTAATCCGCTTGCCGACGGGCGATGGCTTAGCGCTTGTTTTCTTTGGAGACCCCGAAGCTCCGGTCAGGTGCGCGCTGGACATCAGCCGAGAGTTAAAGAGTTGTCCGGACATGGGAATGCGCATGGGCATTCATAGCGGCCTGGTATATCGGATGGCCGACATCAATACGAATATGAACGTGGCCGGCGGCGGCATTAACATCGCGCAGCGGGTGATGGACTGCGGCGACGCTGGACACATTCTGATTTCAAAGCGAGTGGCTGACGATCTGCTGCAGTTGCGACGCTGGTCGGACACGCTTCATGACCTGGGCGAAGCCGAAGTGAAGCATGGCTTTCGAGTGCACCTTTACAATCTTTATTCCGATGAGTTTGGAAATCAGGAAATCCCGGCCAAGTTGCGTCCGGCCCGGAAACCTTTCCCCGTCAAACGCGCGAATATGATTCGCGCCACCGTGCTCGGAATGGCTTTGCTGGTTGGCATTGGTCTCTTGATCCTCAATCGTCAGCTCAGGCCTTTTCGACCAATCATTCCCGCTGGTCCGGCTGCGGAGGTCCCGGCCCGAGAACAGTCGCTGGCGTATTGGCTGACAGTGCAAAAGATGTACAAGCAGAAACCGCTCGGCGAACCGATCGAGTCGACCGGGGATCAGTTGTTCGGGAATGGTTGGAAGTTTCGCTTTAACGTACAGCCAGACCAAAATGGCGCACTTTATCTGCTCAATGAAGGTCCGGCGGCAGATAACAAGAACGAATACAATGTGCTGTTCCCGAACCCCGTAGACAACCAGGGCGTTGCCGGCCTCAGTGCGAATCAACGCCTGGAAGCTGGCTGGTACCGCTTTGTTGAGCATACCGGCGTGGAGAAGCTGTGGTTAATTTGGTCCGCAAACCAGGTTCCGGAACTTGACGAGGTATTTCGCGATGCCGCCAAACACGAGGGAGTGATAACGAACGCTGCCCAGGTTGGCATTATCCAAAACTATCTCAAGCGATATGAATCGCAACGTCCTGAAGTTGTCTCAAACAAAGCTCTGAAACGAACTCAGTTGAAGGGCAAGGGTGATATCGTTGTCAGCGTGATTGAACTCGCGCACGAAGCTTATTAACTAGCCCCGCTTGCAGGTGGAGGAAAGATGAGTGTCAAGACTTTCATAAAACTGTCGTTGCTGGCTGTAGTACTTGCTTGTCCTGGTGCTTTTTCGCGCGCCATGGCGCAGGACGGCGAAACGTCCAAAGCAATAAAAGCCGAAGTGTTCTTGGACAATCGGCCGGCAGATCCTTCGCCCAGACGATCGGTCGCGAGCAAGAAGCCAAGCTATACAACTTCCCAAGCCAACAACCTGGCCAGTCCGCCGCCGGGCAAGGTGTTTGCACAAGTTGGTGTGACGATCTGGCGCTTTCGACCCGCCACCGCAGCCGATAAAACGAAGGAGCTCGTGGAGGAAGAAGACGCGCCGGCCACGCAGTGGAGTCTTGAAAGGATTTCAGAAGGAACTTTGCTGGCGCCAGGGCAGAAGGTGAGACTGGGAATCGAATCGCTTTCACGCGACGGTTATCTTTACGTTATCGATCGCGAACAATACGCCGATGGCTCGTTCGGAGATGCGCGGCTGATATTTCCCAGCCAGCGCACGGTCGAGGGAGGGAATCGAGTTAAGGCAGGAAAAATTATTTATATTCCCGCTGCGCCTCGATACTTCCGCATCAAGCCGAGCCAAACGTCCAAAGGACATGTCGCTGAAATTCTGACTGTCCTGGTATCCGCAAAGCCGCTCTTCGAAGCAAAGCAACTCGCCGCCGGTCCCCTCGTCGTAGATCGCACGCAACTCAGTGCCTGGGAAAAGCAGTGGGCGGCAAAACCGATAGTCTTTGAGATGGAAGGCGGCGCTGGACAAACAATGACCGAGAAAGAACAGGCCGCCGGTTTGGAAAACGCGCAGCTCACGCAAGCAGAGCCTGTTCCGCAAACTATCTATCGACTTACAGTCAAGCCGGAAGACTCGTTGCTTTTTGCGGTTCCGCTTCGCTTCACGCCGCCAAAACCGTAAGCAATTTCCGCTCGACTAACTAACTGGTTTATGACAGGGCAGGCAATCGTTTGACCCGGGAACCTTTCCTTTTAGAACCGGTCGCGCCGCGATCGCTTTGTCGTGACAAATATTGCAATTGGTGTGATAAGCCAATTCGTTGGTGAGCTTCACCGGCGCCGGCTTGTCTGCGTAGGTGACGGTGGGAATAGTAGCGCTGTCGTCCCCGGATTGCAGGTGGCAGGCACGACAGGTTTTGACCGGCTTGGAATCGGGTGCCTGAAGCAGCGCAGCCGTCAATGCTACTCCACGCTCAGAAGTTTTTAGCGGCGCTTTCAATGCGGCAGGCGGCTGATCGGTGTGATGGCACTCGACGCATGAGATGACGCTCTTGCCATCGATACTGTACATCTTCGTCGTGTGATTCTCGTGATTGAAGGCCACGTCGCCATATTTGTCTGACTGGCTGTCTTTATCCAGCACCACTTCCTTTGGCTGTGTCTTGCTCTCCTTGGGAATCTCCTGCAACGAAAACTTGGCGCTGCCGGCAACTGTAAGCACCGCCGCACAACTCAGCGCCGCGATCAGAATCAATAGTTTTCTCATCCGCTTAACCTCTGAAAATATTTACGAGAAACATCGAAAAGCCGGGGAGGGAATCAAGCAAGCTCATCTTAAATACCGCGCCTGAGAGTGTCAACGATTTTGTGGCATAGACTTGAGTCTGTGCTAGTGGCACAGACTTTAGTCTGTGGCCAGCGTGGCCTCGATCAGTCCAGGGTTCTAATAACTAACCAGACACAACTAAAGTCCGTGCCACTTACAGCGGCATGCGGAAGGTCGCAGCCGTGTGGCAGCGCTTGCAATCCTTAAACGCCAGGTCGCCGCCAAATGATCGTCTGCCGTTGTGGCAGGTCAGACAGGTGCTTCCGCGCGTTGCAGAGTGTTCGCTGGGAGCGGGTGAACTAACCTGGCGCGACTGCGCGGCTCCCGCCGTCAAGTTATGACAATCGGAGCAGCCAAGCCGCTGACCTGGTCCATGCCTGGCATGACTGAAGGCAAAACGGAACGAGCGCGCGTTAGTTCCAGTCCGTGAAAATCCTTTCGCATCATGGCAGACACCGCAAGATGCGATTTCTCGACCGCCGGCAGATTTGCTGCTGGGCGTGTGGCATGAGTAACACTGATTGTGAGCAGATAAACTCGTTGGGATCGAGAGCGCGGCGGCCGCGCGTCCGCCCAACCGCGCGTGACAAGCGGCGCAACCGCTTTGCGGCCGGGCGTTGCCGTTGTTGTGTTGCGCGTGATCGAAGTTGACGTTGAAGCTCTCGTTGAACTTCGTGGGAAAACCTTTCAGCGGCGGATTAGAGCTGCTGACTTCGGTATGGCAAATCACGCACATGGGCACGGCAGGTGTAACGAACTGTCCCACATGGCAACCGGTGCAAGCTTTGTGACCGGGAAAGCGCGGCGTAGCGGAATTGTCACTGCGTTGATGGCAGGAATTGCAGGACAGCGATGCGTGCTTCTGGCTGTTGTGTTTGAAAGTTGAGTAGTCGAGGTCAGAACTCTGCGGCAACATTAATAATTCTCGGTGCAAGCTTTGTGTGCTCTGCATCTCGGTGGTGGAATCATCGAACTTGGCCACCACAGAGACACAAAGCACACAGAGTCCGGCCAGAGACAGCACAAACATCACAGCGCGGCCACTCTGTCTAAGCTTGAATAGTAACAACCTCATTTCACGTCCTTGCGCTTCTTTGGCGGCAATCCGGAAATCAAATAATGACTTGCGGGCGGATCGCGCCTGCCAACATCTGAGGTGTGACAATAGGTGCACGTGAAATCACGATTCTTGTCGATGGCCAGCAATTCGTTGGTGACATCGAAACGCACCGGGCCTTTGTTATGGCACTCGAGACACGCCGTGATTGGCACGTCGGGTTTCAGCCCGCGCAGGGTTGCTGACTTGGTAATGTTGATATGACAGGTCGTGCATTCCTGGGTGTGTTGTTCGCGGCCGTGGCGAAATTTCAAAGAAATTCTCGGCGTGAAACCCATTACGAGGTAGGGCTGCGTCGCCAGTTTGTGGCAGCCGGCGCAGTTGTTGTTGACGGGTTGCTGCGAACCCCAGTGGCAGTTGAAGCAGGACGCATGGCTCAACGGCGCGAGTTTGAAGGTGTCCGCAGCGGGCACAAACGCATCCGGCCATCCGGTGGCGTTAGTCGCCGGAGCCGCAGTACGCGGTTGATGACAGATTTCGCAGTTGTTGTAGTGCTTCGTTTTTTCGTCAGCGAGGGAAAAGGAACCGCTAAATCCGGCGCGAACGAATTGTGGCTGAGTCTCGGATCTTAATTTGCGGAACACCCGTGCGATCACGTCCTGGTGCTTGTCGTGCGGAAACTCAATCAAAAACTGCCGTGGGCCGCCGGGATTGCGAAAGGCAAAACGCGCGTCGTCACGCGGCGAGATTCTGGTATGACAATCCGAACAGATCACAGGCTTCGCGCCTTTGAAGAACTGCGCGCGATGGCAACTGACGCAGGCGTCATGACCAGGAAAGTCGGCGACGTCGGGATATTCGCGAACCTTTTTCCAGTTATCGGTTGGGACCTTGTGACAGGTATTGCAGGCCCCTTGATGCTTCTTCGTGGCGTGTGAAAAATGAGAATAATCGCTGGCAGTCGCAGCGCTGCGGGCAGTTGGCGCGCGCCGCGGCTTTTTACGCTGAGCCTCTGCACTGGACGTGAGCATACCGATACCCACGAACAGCAGGAGGCTCGCGCAAATAACCAGGAGAGAAGAGCGGGCCGCAGGTTTCATTGAGTTGTGCCGAAAAGCTTAAGGCGTACAAGCCGGCAGCGGTTTCTCGACCGCCACGCATTTCACATTCTTGTCTTTGCGATTTGAAATGGTATAGACCTTTTCCGTTGCCAGATCGTCAGGCTTGATTTGCACCTCGCAATTCCAAAGCGAAGCGCCTGGTCCAATCTCGGTGGCGACGATATTCGAGAGTGTGTAGCTGCCGGCTTCAAGATCCGTGAAGAAAGCGGTGCCGTTGCGGTCCGTCATCACTGAAACTACCTTCGCACCGGAAGCGGCTTCGGCTTGCTTGAGAATCGCGGCAATCTCATTCTGACGTTGCCGGTAAAAGCCATCGCGTAATCTCTCCGGCAGGTTGACCGTCAACCACTTGAGCGCAAGCTGGCGATTCCCAAGTGTCTTTTCACCAGCCGCCAGCGCGCTCGCAAACTCGGAAACAGCGTGCGGACCTTCGACGTCTTCTGAACTCAACTCGCGACAGTAAACCGATTCGCAGTCGTTTTCCTTTAACCAATTGATCAGCCCCGGGGTGGCGCCGGCGCGGGTGTAGTAACAATCGCGAGTCGTTAGCGGTTGTTGGTCCATCGCCGCAATCAACGTTTTGTTTTGTTCAGGCGAGCCCTTTATCAGAAAAAACCGCTTGCGCGATAATCCCGACAGGCCTTTAGCTGTCTCGCTGGTTTTCACTTTCACTCGCAAGCGCAAGACCCCGCGCGGACTTTCCGGCAGCGTGTTGCCGGTTTGTCCGACACACCAGACGGCAAGCAGCAGGAGAATGAAAACGAAAGTCGGCTGGCGCGCGACCTTGAGCCACCGGCGCGACCTGGTTGAAGTCTCGAGCTGTCGACTCAGTTTGTTCACTATAGATTTGGACTGCGCGGAAACTTTAGAAACGGCAGCCGCACGCCGCGAACAAATACCTGATCGGATCGAATCGCGGCAGCAGGCGCATAGCCATTGCCGCCTGCGGCGCTGATCAAATCGTCCTGATCGACGCCGTCGCCACTGATGCCGATCGCGCCGACCAGTATGCCGTTTTTGTAGAGCGGCACGCTGCCGGGAAATATCTGAATGCCGCTCGGAAGATTCGCTATCGTTGTACACGGTACAGCGGCGCCGCCTATTGCGGCCAGCAAGTTCGTCTTGATCAAATCGAGCTGCAGGCCGTCATTGAAGGGACTCCATTCGCTAAGCGAAGTACTGAACGGACCAGCCGCCGAATTGTTAATGCCATCCGGGAAAAAAGGCCGATGCAGAAAGCCGCCCGCGCGATCGGTAAAAGCGACCGAGCCATCTAACTTCAAACCGTCGGCCAGCGCTCTATCTGCATAATTGCCAAAGCCTGCCGAACGCAGCAGCGTGCCCGCATTCGCATTTGAATAGAAAGCGGCTGTGCGCGCCTTTTGCACGGCGACATCAAAGCCAAATACCGGCGCATCCTGTTGACGAAATACGCCAAGTACGTTACCCGAGGCATCAACCACGGCAATCGTCACGCGCGCATTGCTGCCCAGTGGCTGGCGAATCGCGGCGCGAGTGATGTTGGCCTGTTGCGCCGCGTGCGCAATGATGGTTTCGACGTCGCCGGCCGTTAGTCCCGCTGCGGGAACTGAACCCGCCGTAAAAGGAAAGAAGCGCGTGTCGACTTCGCCGCTGATGCCGCCCACCACCGCCGGAACAAAAGCTGACGTTTGCGCGCCGCGAAGCGGAAACGCAACCGGAACCGTACCTGGCAAACTGCCGAAAGCAATCGTCGCCGGCGCCGGTGGGTTGCTGATGTTGGTGTACGGCAAACGAATGCCATCAACTAAAATGTTGTCGGCGTGAATCAGCCCCGGCGCTTCGAAACCGCGAACGGCAGACGCGGCGATCGACTCTTCAAAAGGGAGATCAAAATCACTGGGGTTGCGATCGACTGTGTACAGGCCATCGCCCTCGATACCGACACCACCAACTGCCATTCCATCTTTGTAGATTGGCAGGCCACCCGGATCGCCCGAAAGGCCGAGCGGCAGCGCCGGCTTCTTAATGTCAGAACAGGGCAGCGAGGAAAACTGCACGCCGTACAATGGACCACTGGAACGAAAATCGATTCCCGGCGGGAAGTGCTCCTGAATAATGAAACCAGCCGTGCGCGTTGTGAACGCGTTGCCACTGGTGCTGAAAAGTGAAGCAGTTCCGGCTTTAGAAATTGCCGCAATCGTCGCTGGAACGATCGTGCCTTCGAGCCCATGGCCGGCTGCGCCAACGCTGCGAATAGTCGTAGACCCCGGCGCGCCGGTCATTACAAACACGCCCAGCACGTTTCCCTCGCGGTCAGTGACGGCCACAGTAACATTGCGACTTAGCGATGCGGCCGCCGAGACGGCCTGGCTAATGATCGTTTGCACTTCACTCGCAGTCAGATTGCCGGCGGTTGCATTTGGCGCGGGCGGAGGCGGTGGTATCGCCGAACCCGGAGTCGGTTGCGCGCCACTGTCGTCAGGTGGACCACCGCCGATATGACCGATGCCAACACGAACTCGGTTGCTGACAACGCCACGGTAGGTGATTCCGACCAGCACATCCCCCGCATCTTTGAACGCATCGTTCAAGCGCACCACAATCGCTGTGGCCCACGGTTGTTCGGGTACGCTGCCGATGAATTCAACTGGCAAACGGTAGGAATTGTGCCCGGCGTCTTCAGCGTCGACGCTAACGTCGGCAACGGTATCACCCGGTTGCAAGCTGAAATTCATTGCAAACAACATCAAGCGAGTTTGGTTGTCAGCACTAAACCTTACCGGCGCGCTGGTAGAAAAGGGTTCGTGCTGCTGAGTTACTGAATCGAAGGCGATTGCGCGCGTGGAAGTCTCCTGGCTGATGAGGATTGAAGCACCACTCTGTGCCAAAACTCTTTTTAGTCGGTGCGCCGCAACGATTGGCAAGAACACGCTAACAGTTATCACGATCAGCGTTCGTACGCGGGAATGTGAACGTGTAGCCATTGCGGAATTTGCCTAAAGATGTTTGGGAGAGCCAGCGCACAATGTATCACAAAGTTTCGCCGCTCTGTAGATTCATTGCTGGCGCAAATTTTCGTTGCCTCACGATCACTCGTATGCTACAAGGCAAGCGCCCATTCCCCCGAGCAACGCATGACACACTGTCGTAATTTCCGGTTAGTCCTGTTGGCATCTGCGGCATTGCTCATACCGTCGTTTGCGCTGTTGGGATTTGCCCAAGGCTCGGGTCGCTTGCAGGGAACTGTCCGCGTGGCTTCCGGAGCTCCGCTCGCAGGCGTCTCGATAATCGCGACAAATCAGGTGACCGGCAAATGGAAACGTGTGCGCAGCGGTCCGGATGGTCGCTATTCATTTTCATTGTCCGCGGGCGCCTATCGCCTGCGCGCCAGTGCGCCTCACGTTGCGAAATTTGATAAAGATAAGAACTATGGCGACTTCACGATTGCGCGCGGCGAGGCTCTTGAGAATGTAATTATTGAAAGTGGAAAAGAAACGGTTGTCGATATCCCCCTGGACCAGGCTGAGGTAAAGAAAATCCCGCGCCTTGCACAAGACAAACCCACCGGCCACGCGGGCGCCGAAACCGTTCCCTCCGAACCACAAACTAATCAAGATCGCCGTGAAGCGCGCGATCGCTGGCGCATTGGTTTTCCCGAATACGATCGCTACGGCGACCGGGCAGCGCGCGGGCGCGACATTCCTTTCAAGCGCGGACGCTGGTGGGATCCTTACAATCAAAGCGTGCTCAAGGGCGATTACCCAATTCATGGCAACAAGCTGTTCCTGATTCTTTCCGCAGTGAGCGCTACGACGGTCGAACAGCGTCGCGCTCCGACACCTTCGGACGTCAGCAGCGATGAGCCAGTCAGTGGCGAGTTTTTTGGCCAACCCGAACAATTTGCCGCGAGCGAAACGGTGCAGCTTAGTTTTGAATTGTTTCACGGTGACTCGACTTTCAAGCCGCGCGACTGGGCCATCAAGATCTCGCCGACCTTTAGCATTCCCAACTATTTAAACGCTCGCGAAAATGGCGTGGTGAATATCGATGTGCGGCGCGGCACGAATCGCAGCGATAGCCAGGTTTCGCTGGAAGAAGCATTTGTTGAAGTAAAGCTTGCGGATTTGAGTTCGAACTACGATTTCGTTTCGGTGCGTGCGGGCATTCAGCCTTTTGTTTCCGACTTTCGCGGCTTCATTTTTTCCGACAACAACCTGGGGCTGCGGTTTTTTGGTTCGGCGGACAACAACCGCGTTCAATACAACGCCGCCTACTTCGCAATGCTCGAGAAGGACACGAACAGCGGCCTCAACCGGTTCGACACCCGTCATCAAAATGTCTACATCGCGAATGTTTTCCGGCAGGACTTTATTCGCAAGGGCTACACGATCGAAGGCAGTTTTCATTTCAACGACGATCGCAACAGTATCGAGTATGACCGGAATGGATTTCTGGTGCGTCCCGCTTTGATTGGCGATGTGCGACCGCATGCGATCAAGGTCGCGTATCTCGGGTTCAACGGCGACGGTCATATCGGGCGATTGAACCTAACGCACGCCTATTACTACGCGTTTGGCCACGACACGCGAAATCCTATTGCCGGCAAACGCGTAGCAGTTCGCTCAAACATGGCGGCGTTGGAGGCGTCCGTTGACAAGGATTTTCTCAGGTTCAAAGGATCATTTTTCTGGGCGCAGGGCGATTCAAACGCAACGGACGACAAGGCAACTGGATTTGACGCGATCTTTGACGATCCAAATTTTGTCGGGGGGCAATTCTCTTATTGGAATCGCAACGGGATCAGGTTAACCCAAACGGGTGTGGGCCTGGTCCAACCCAACAGCATCCTGCCGAGCCTGCGCAGCAGTAAGACGCAGGGTCAGGCAAATTTTGTGAACCCGGGGATTTTTATTTACAACGCCGGCATCGATGTAGAACTTACGCAACGCATCAAGGCGGTGTTCAATGTTAACTACTTGCGCTTTCATCGCACCGAGCCGTTGGAGTATGTGTTGTTTCAGAATCATATTCGACATGAAATTGGGTGGGATTACAGTTTAGGCGTGGCCTACCGGCCGTTTCTGATTAACAACGTCACGATTACGTTTGGCGCTTCGACGCTGCAGACGGGGCGAGGCTTCCGCGATATTTTTACTGACCGCTCGCGCAACTGCCCGCCCAATGTCGGCGACTTTTGTCAGCCGGATGTAATTAGTCCGAGCAAGGCGCTTTATTCGTTGTTCGCGCAATTGAAGTTGGTGTTCTGAGACCGAGATAACAGGAGTTTTGCATGCAAATGGTTGGTGTGCGGAATGATCAACTAGTGACAGGTGGGTTGCCGATGACCGATCATCTCGAGTCGCTATTTCAATCACTGGCTTCCGGTGAGAACAAGTGTCCACCACAGAGACACAGAGAACACAAAGGACGCATAGAGAAGAGCATGAGTACTGCTCTTAACAAACCAGGACTGCTGGAATCCTCGTATCGAAAAAGCTTCTATAGAGAATTGTCCATTCGTCATATTCCTTTTCAAAGAGAATTGCCACTGCCGCTGAATTACAAAGGCCTTCGATTGGATTGCGGTTATCGAATGGATGCTGTGGTGGCCCGCCAGATCGTAGTGGAAGTGAAATCCGTCGTAGCGCTGGCACCAATACATGAGGCCCAATTGTTGACCTATCTTAAAATCGGTGGATACAGGTTGGGATTACTGATTAACTTCAACGTCCTTGTTTTAAAGGATGGCATTCGCAGGAAGATCGTGGGCTACGACAATTAATCTCTGTGCGTCCTTTGTGTTCTCTGTGTCTCTGTGGTGTTTTCGAACTCTCCTAATGATTCTACCTGTGAATAAAATAAGACCTACTCTGATTTTGATCGCCCTCTGCATTGCGCTGACTTCAGGCATATCGTTCGTTGGTGGAAACTCGACCGCGCGATCAATCGATAAGCCAAGAACATTCTATTCGCCCGTTTCCCAATTCGAAATCATGAACCAGGATCAGCGAGCCCCAACCGAAAAACTCGAAGGCTGCATTTCCTGTCACGGCCAGATCGAGCCGATGCACAAGTACGGCACGACGGAAACATTCGACAAACTTAAAGACGGAAAAGACGCGGTGGGACTGACCTGCACCACCTGCCACGGCGGCAACCCAGTGCCGCGCAAGACCAGCGACGATCCGAAAGAAATTGAGCGAGTAAAAAACGAAGCGCATGTGCGCGCGCGCTTTCCTAATGAATGGAAACGCACTGGCAAATCCACCGGCGCGAATCCCGAGCGCAGCAACACCTTGTTGGCGCGCGAGAGTTGGGAGTTTGTGCGCTTCATCAATCCCGGCGACTTGCGTGTCGCTGCGAAAACATGCGGCGGTTCTGCCTGTCACGATCTCGAAGCAAAGAACGTTGCGCGCAGCATGATGACGCACGGCGCGATGTTGTGGGGTGCGGCGCTCTACAACAACGGCAGCTTCCCGCACAAGGACGCGCGCTTCGGCGAGAGCTATAGCGAAACAGGTGCGCCACAAACGTTAATTCAAAACCCGCAACCTTCGGCCGAGGATCAGAGAACTAAAGGTCTGCTAACTTTTCTTGATCCAATTCCGCGTTGGGAGATTTCACAACCGGGCAACGTCTTGCGGGTATTCGAACGCGGCGGCAAGCGCCGTTTGGAAGTTGGTCTCCCAGATAAAGATGAAGACCCCGGTAAACCTGACAAGGGACTGAGCGCGCGCGGCTTTGGTTCGGCGCAACGTACTGATCCGGTTTTTCTCGGCTTGCAGAAGACGCGGCTGCTCGATCCGACTTTGAATTTTCTCGGCACCAACGATCATCCGGGCGATTATCGCTCGTCAGGCTGCACCGCATGTCACGTGATCTACGCGAACGATCGCGACCCGTCGCATTCCGCGTTCTACAATTCGGCGGGGAATCTGGGCCAGTCGAAAACCGCAGACACGAACATTGCGAAAAACGATTCCGGTCATCCGATCAAACACCAGTTCACCAGCCAGATTCCCACTTCGCAATGCATGGTCTGTCACATGCACCCGGGCACAAACATGGTTGCCACTTATCTCGGCATGACCTGGTGGGACAACGAGAGCGATGGCGACAAGATGTACCCGAAGCAACAACGCAATCCCTCGTCGGCTGAAGAGCAGGAGAAGTTGAACCGCAATCCGGAAGCTGCCAGCCTGCGTGGCAACTGGTCCGAGCTTGAGTTTCTGGCCGGAACCGGGACCGCAGAATTCAATTCGCAGCTAAGCAACACTCAGTTTGGCGACTTTCATGGTCATGGCTGGCTATTCCGCAAAGTCTTCAAACGTGATCGCAAAGGAAACTTGCTCGACGCAAAAGGCGAGCTCGTTTCTGCGAACGACCCTGACAAATTCAAGAAGGCAGTCCATCTAAACGACATTCACCTTGACAAGGGCATGCACTGCGTCGATTGCCACTTTCGCCAGGACGCGCACGGCGATGGCAATCTCTACAACGAACCGCGCGCCGCAATTGAGATTAGTTGCGAAGATTGTCACGGGTCGATTCGCGCGCGTGGCTCGTTGTTCACTTCTGGTCCAGCCGCGGCGCCGGCGACCGGACAAGCTGCTGAACGCCGCAAATCACAGAATCAACCCCTGCTGGGCCAGGACCTGACGCGCATTCGCGTGCGCGACGAAACCGGAGCCAAGATTCCGCTGTTTCAAAAAGTCACCCGTGACCGCAAGCGGAAAGACGAGAGCGGTAAAGACATCGAATTGAAGACGGGCGACATCGTGCAAAACTCGATGGTTGTGCCCGGGCGCTGGTGGCGCGTTATTCAGACGCTGGACACAATTACGCCCGGCAGTCGCGACTACAATGAAAAGTCTCGGTACTCAAAAACGATACGCAAAGATAACGCGACCTGGGGCGAAGTGCCGAAGAACCAGAACGAGTTGGCCCACCGCGACAGCGACATGACTTGCGTTGCCTGTCATTCGTCCTGGGTCACCAGTTGTTTTGGTTGTCACTTGTCGATGCAGGCAAATCGCAAGATGCCGAACCGGCACAATGAAGGCGGCGACTCGCGCAACTTCACGCAATACAACTTTCAGGTGTTGCGCGACGATATCTTCATGTTGGGCCGCGATGGTACGGTGACCGGCAATCGCGTGGCGCCGGTGCGTTCCTCGTCTGCCGTGCTGGTGAGTTCGCAAAATCAGAATCGCGAATGGATTTATTCGCAGCAGCAAACAACTTCGGCGGAGGGGTTCTCCGGCCAGACCTTCAACACGCACGTGCCGCACACGGTGCGCGCGACCGAAACAAAACAATGTACCGACTGTCACGTGTCAGCGAACAACGACAACAACGCCTGGCTGGCGCAGTTGCTGTTGCAGGGCACAAATTTTGTGAATTTCATGGGCCGGTATGTTTATGTTGCTGCGGACGACGCGCTGGAAGTTGTGGTCGCGACTGAGCAATCCGAACCACAGGCTGTGCTGGGCAGTACGCTGCAAAAGATCGCGTACCCGGACAACTACGCGAATTTCATTTCGGGTGGCAATCAATTGAAGACGGCTTACGAGCACGTCGGGAATCCGCGGGTCTTGCAGGTGCAGTTGCGCGGCGAGTATGCCTACGTCGCCGCCGGCGAAGGCGGCCTGCGCGTCTATGACGTGGCACAAATTGATCAGAAAGGTTTTTCGGAACGCATTACTACCGCGCCCGTCTCTCGTTTTGGTCAGAAGCTTTGGGTGAAGACTAAATACGCCACGGCGCTGGCCGCACCAACAACTTTGGCAGTTGATCCAGCGCGCTGGCGTTTGAAAACTGACGGTACGATGATCGATCCGGCAAACGCAGCAGCTTTGAAAGGCGAGGCGCGCCGGCAACTGCTCAATGAAGAGCAATCGATTCACGCTTCCTACGCCTATCTCTACGTCGTTGATAAGTATGAAGGGTTGATTGTGGTAAACGCCGCCACGCTGCTCGACGGCGATCCGCTCAACAACTATTTAAAGCGCGCCTTGGATCCGGCCAGGTACCCGAATGGCGCGTTCAATCCCGGCGCGGTGCTCAACAATGCAAACAACATCACCATCGCCGGAGACTATGCCTACATCACCACCACTGCCGGACTAGTCGTCGTCAGCATCGTCGATCCGTTAAATCCGAAAGTGACTACGCAAATCGGAGAACCCGAGCTCCGTCACCCGCGTTCGGTTGCAATTCAGTTTCGCTATGGCTTCATCGTCGACGACGAAGGTATGAAAGTTTTTGACTCAAGCGTGCCGGGTTCGCCCAAGATGGTAAAGGGCGCGTTGGTGCCGCTTGCCGACGCGCATGATGTTTACGTCGCGCGCACTTACGCTTACGTTGCTAACGGCAAAGAGGGAATTGCGATCGTCGAGGTTGAGCGTCCTGAGCAGCCGCGTTTGGATCAGATGTACAACGCTGAGGGAAAACTTAACGACGCGCATCAGGTAAAAATTGCGATGACCAACGCCAGCCTGTTTGCCTATGTCGCCGACGGGAAAAATGGTTTGCGCATTCTGCAACTTACTTCGCCGGAGACGATGCCGGAGTACGCGGGCTTTAGTCCGCGACCACGGCCGGTATTGATTGCGACTTATAAAACTAAGGGAGAAGCGTTGGCAATTTCCAAGCCGCTCGATCGCGATCGCGCGGTTGATGAAAGTGGCAACCAGATTTCGGTGTTTGGGCGTCGCGGCGCGCGGCCATTTAACTTTGACGAGATCATGCGGATGCTGCGCACCAACGATGGGCAAGGTGATTGGTTTACCGTGAGTGACACGCCGCGAATGCAAGCTGCTCGGTAACCTCGATTCAAAGAGGAACATCTCAATCTATGTAACCTAACAGGTAGGGAAGGGTGGCTTGCCCCCGCTTTGCTGCATTACCAAATCTCTTGCATTGAAAAAATTCACCTCCACAAGCTCTGCAACTTTATCAAGTTCTAACTACAGTCCAGACTGGGGTGGTGGCTAAGAAGTGGTCCAACCAAAACCTGCCTGGCGCTCTGCATTTCGTAACCGGAAATCTGGTTAATAGAAAACCATTCTTCAGGATTTAGCATGTAGCACCTTCTTCAAAGTTGCCTATGTATTGATGCCCGATCACTTTCACCTAATTGTTAATCCGCGGGACGGCGACATTCGAGGTTTCAATGGAGCCCTCAAGAGCCTGTCTGCCCGAGAGGTTATTAGACTCGACACCAATAACCGATTTCTTCGCGAGAGTCCTGATGTCGACGGTTCAATCCACCAGGTTTGGCAAGAGAGCTTTAAGGCGCAACCGCTTTGGAGTGGGTGGATGATCTGGCAAAAGATTCACTACATCCATGGAAACCCAGTGAAGGCCAGATTAGTGAAGTCTACAAAGGATTTTCCATGGTCGAGTTTTCGCGCCTTTTATGATGACTGGCAAGAGCCATTACCGGTCGATAAGGACTGGTGGTGGCCGGATGATTCCGAGAAGCTTTCGAATGCAACAAGGAAATTGGGCTGGAGGACTTATCACAAGCGTGACAAGCTTTGATGCAAAGAAGCGGGGGCAAGCCACCCTTCCCAACCTGTCAGGTTATGTAGGTTGAGTGGTCAAGTGGTAGATAATTTCAATTTACCTAGGCGGGGCAAGCCGCCCTTCCCGACCTGTTAGGTTGGCTGGGTTGTGTGGTTCAACTGTAGGTATTTTCAAAATTTGGAGAAGCGGGGGCAAGCCGCCCTTCCCAACCTGTTAGGTTAGGTAGGTTGAACCACTTCTGTTTTCTCGCCGCTCGCCGTTATCGATCAATTTCTCACATCAAGCGCTCGCGTAGTTTCAGCAGCAGCTCTTTTGCCTCGTCGGGCGACAACTGGTCCGCGTCGACGTTGAGGATTTCTTCGACCGCCTTCTGATTGGCGAGATCAAATAGCGAAGCTTGCGCCGCGGCTTTGCGACGGCCGGCGCGCCGCGTGGCTGCGTCGAGGGCTGTAGCTCCCGGCGTCACTGTTGCCGATTCATTTGCGCCGGCGCCGTGCGCCACTGCAAGCGGCTCAGCGACCGGCTGCGAAATAAGCTGGTCTGCTTCGGCGAACACGTCAAACTCATAACGCTCGAGCCTCGCTAGAACTTGTCGCGCAATGTCCAGCACCGCCGGCGGCAGTCCCGCCAATCGCGCCACTTGAATTCCATAAGACTTGGAAGCGCGGCCACGTTCGAGTCGATGCAGAAATACTACTTCGCCTTCACGCTCGGTTGCGGTGATCTGATAATTCTGCGCGCCGGGCAATCGTTCCGCGAGTTCAGTTAACTCATGATAGTGGGTTGCGAAAAGAGTTTTGGCTGCGTGCTCGGGAGAATCATGCAGGTACTCGGCAACCGCCCAGGCGATTGAAAGTCCATCAAAAGTTGCTGTGCCTCGTCCAATCTCGTCCAGCAAGACCAACGAACGTGGCGTGGCGCTGTGCAGAATCGCAGCCGTCTCAGTCATCTCGACCATAAACGTCGAACGGCCGCGCGCCAAATCATCTGAAGCACCGACTCTGGTCCATACGCGATCGATCAATGGTAGCCGCGCTTTTTCCGCGGGAACAAAGCTTCCCATCTGCGCCAGGATGCAAATGATCGCGGTCTGCCGCAGCACCGTGCTTTTGCCGCCCATGTTTGGACCAGTAATGATCAGTAAGCGATCAGTCGAATTGTTCAGGTAGACGCTGTTGGGAATGAAAGGGTCTTCGTTGAAAACTTCGATTACGGGATGCCGGCCCTGGACGATTTCGATCTCATCGCCCGCGTGCATCAACGGTTTGACATAACGTTGCCGAACGGCGGTTTCGGCGAGCGAGCCGAGCGCATCCAGCGCCGCCAGCGCGCGCGCTGTTCCCTGAATTCGTTTCGTTTCCGCCGCAACCTGGCGGCAAATGTCGTTGAATAGTTCCGCTTCCAGTTGACCGATGCGTTCTTCCGCGCCCAGGACTTTCTTTTCCCAATCGCGTAACTCAGTAGTCGTATAACGCTCGGCGTTCGTCAGCGTCTGCCGGCGTTCGTACTCGGCGGGCACGCGCGCAACATTTCCTTTGGACACCTCGATGAAGTAGCCGAAGACGTTATTAAACTTGATGCGCAGGTTGGCAATGCCGCTGCGCTCGCGCTCGGAAGCTTCCAGCGTCGCGATGATCTGTTTCGCGTTGCGGCTAAGTGAACGCACCTCATCTAGTTCAGTTGAATAGCCCGCGCGAATCGTGTCGCCATCGCTGATCTTTGCCGGCGGATCGTCGCTCAACGCGCGCGCGAGCAAAGCACAGATTTCCGGCACTTCATCGGAGTTCTCATTCAGCACCTGTATCAGCGACGATTCCATCGCCGCCAAACTCTCGCGAATCGCCGGCACCTGGTTAAGCGAACGCAGGATGGCATTCAAATCTCGCGGTGTGGCGGAACCGAGACTGAGGCGGCCGATCAATCGTTCCAGATCAGAAACTTCTTTCAACAGCGTGCGCAGTTTGTCGCGGCTGATTTGCGAGCCGGTGAGATCCTGAACTGCCGCGAGCCGCGCCTCGACTTCACCGCGTTTGATACCAGGCCGCAGCAACCACGAGCGCAAGAGCCGCGCGCCCATTCCCGTAACGGTCTGATCGATTACCGACAGCAGAGTTCGCCCGCCGCCCGCCAGTGCTTCAACCAACTCCAGGTTGCGCACGGTTACCTGGTCCAGGACCAGATGGTCCTGTGGCTCGAAGTAAGTCAAATCCGTGATGTGATTGGCGCCGGCGCGCTGCGTTTCCTGTGCGTAACGCAGGCAAGCGCCCGCTGCACGCACCGCTTCCGGCTTTTTCTCGACGCCGTAACCGGCCAGGGTGCGAACGCCAAAATGGTTGAGCAACAACTGCGCGCAATCGCTCGTCTGCCACAGCCAATCTTCGAGCGGCGTCAGCGTGATTTCAAGAAACTGCGGGATGGCAGGACTACGCGCAGGTTGAATTTGCGGTTGGCTTTCATTCGCCGAAGCAACCGACAAAGGCAACGGCGCAGTTTGTACTTTTCCTGTCAGGCCGGCTTTTATTAATGGCTCAAGCGAGGCAGGGAAGAGCAGCTCGCGTGGTGCGTACGATTCGATGTCAGACCGAATTTTTTCCCAGGCGCCAGCGCCGCTTTCCTGAGTGGCGCGAAATTCCCCGGTCGAGAGATCGAGAAAGGCCGCGCCCACAGTTTCACCGGCACTACAAACGGCGCCGAGAAAAACGCTTTCGCGCATTTCGAGCAATTGCGGATCGATAGGTGTGCCCGGCGTGACGATCCGGACTACTTCGCGGCGCACCAGCTTTTTGGTTTTCGAAGCCGCTTCCGTTTGTTCGCAGATAGCCACGCGGTAGCCTTTGCGAACGAGCCGCGCGATGTAGTTGGCCGCTGAGTGATGCGGCACGCCGCACATGGGCACCGGATCGCCGATTTCTTTGTGACGGGCGGTCAGCGTTATTTGCAGCTCGCGCGCGCCTGTTACTGCATCTTCGAAAAAGAGTTCGTAAAAATCACCGAGCCGAAAAAACAACAAGGTACCGGGATGCTGTTGCTTCAGCTCCTGATACTGTCTCAGCATGGGTGTCGCAGGTATGGTCATAAGACTCGCGCGGAAATTGCCGGCTCTAGATTCAGTTCGGAGATCACCTGCAGCCGATGAGGATCAGCAGCGCTGGCGCCTGATCAAAATGAAGCGAAGCCTACATCGGGGAGGAATAGTTCTGCAAGCGGCGTTGACGAATTAACTGCGTTGCCGAAATGCTTGCATCGAATCGAGTGGGGACTCGACCGTTTTCATACCGCGTAGCGGTGCTAAGAATTTAGCCCGGCGTTTCAACGCCGGGGATCATGCAATAGCGGTCTTCGTCGCATAGCGACGCTTGAATTAGCCCCACAAGTAGCGTTCATCGTATTCGATGCCATTCGTCTTCAAAAACTCCAAGTATTCCTCTTGGAATGTTTTCTTTCGATGATGCTCGCGCTGAGTCTGAATATATTTGATGACTTCAGGAATGTTGGACTTACTGACCGTGAATGCGCCGTAACCGTCTTGCCACGCAAAGTTCTTAAGTTCAGCAAACTTCTCATGAATCCATTTCGACGATGGGCCCTTGAGCAGCTGAGCAATCTCACACGGAGCGATCGTGGGAGGTGCGGTTACCAAAGCGTGAACGTGATCTTCAATACCACCGACCTGTAGGGCAATCATCTTATGGTTGCGTGCGATCCCCCCGATGAACCTCCAGATGCGATCTTCGATGTCTTGCGCTATCCATCGTTCACGATTCTTAGTTGAAAAGATTACGTGATAGTGCAACGAACTATAGGTGTTCGCCATTTAGTAGTCTCCATGGTGAATCCATCGTCGCTACGCGACGAAAGAAATGTGGTGATTGCTTTCTCAGACTTGAAGGCCGGGCTAAATTCGTGGAGCGCTACGCGCTACTAAGCGGCTTGATCAATGGGTGAAGTCCGCTTACTAACATCGGCTCCGCTCGGCGGCTGGTTGAATTTGAAAACGAATGTTGGAGAAGCGCAACGACCATGAAGAGAGGGGCGGTTTCAGATTATTGCAACAGTTCTTTTATGCACGCGCCGGAAACGAGTAAATTGAGAGCTTTAATGTCGAACGTCGCTACGCGACTAGGAGAA
>JANMKA010000169.1:0-2004 GCA_031371765.1 Blastocatellia bacterium | reverse complement strand
CTTTCTCGCCAAGCCCTAACTCCCGAGCAAAGGCCCCCAAGGCATTCCCAACCCACGGCTCTATCATTTGCGTAATCTGCGGATTAGTCTTAACTATTCACGATTTACGATTGACGGCTCTTTTTGGACTGCGGCGGCTCGACGCCGCTTTGGCCGCGAACGAAAGCACCCACCCGCTACCGCAGGCAGTACTGACTTCATCGCTCGCTACTTGAATCAGTGCGAATGAGACATAAGTCGCGCCATACCTAAGATCGTGCCCTAATCGCCTCCGCTACTTGCCTCGTGTACCAGAAGACTTGCATGGTTCTTCTAACCAGTAAATATTTGTTGACCCCCGATGAGAAGGACCACCGTGCTATAATTCACTCATGGAGCAGCAGGAACTGATCGAAAAAATTAAGAAACTGCCACCGGATCGTGTTTCCGAAGTTGAAGATTTTGTGGACTCTCTAACGCAGCGCGAACGTAGCCGCAATCGAACAAGTCTGCACCAAGCGCTCACCAACTACGCCAGTAAACACGCCGGGACGAATGCAGATATGGATCCTGACCTCGAAGCCGTCGCCAACGATTATCTGGTACAGCAAGACTGAGAACCATGAAACGTGGTGAAGTTTATTGGGCTGATCTCGTTCCTCGTTCGGGATCCGAGCAACGAGGCCGACGTCCGGTGATTGTGATCTCACACGACGCTTTTAATCAAACAGAAGGCTGGCGATCGATCATCGTTGTTCCCCTTTCAACTTCCGCAGCGCAAGCCGGGCGTGGCCCTTCTGCAGTAATGTTACAAGAAGGAACAGCCGGTCTTGGTAAAGACAGTGTTGCGCTTTGTCATCAAGTGACCACCTTGGATCGCTCGAAGCTCACCCAACGAATTGGCGAGTTGAATTGGCGGGAAGTGAGACAGGTGGAAGACGGCCTCAAAGCTGCGATGGACTTGCGCTAGGGTAGTTCCTTCGAGATTAACTTACAGCGGTGATCAAGCTCGCTACGATGCTATTCACTATTGAAAATACCGCCTAATCTCCGACCCAATCCATTTCCCAACTGGAACCGAGACGCCATTGCCAATCATGCGGTAGGCATCGTTATCGCTCCCCACAAAAGTGAACGCGTCAGGGACTCCTTGCAGCCGCGCATATTCTCGAACAGTGTACGGTCGCGCGCCGTGTGGAAACCGCTTGTCTGCAACCAGTCTCGTGCTCAAGTCTTTTGCGTAATGCGCGACGCAGGTCGGTGCGATGTCGCCGCGTTCAGGATCGCTGACGATGGGCCGGTCACGATACTTGCCCGCGAGACGGCGACTCACATAATCAGGGATGTGCGGCTTAGGCTCAGTTTCAAGTATTTCATTCAGGGTCACAGCACGTTCAGCCTTCGGCTCGCGCCAAGCAAAGTTGCGTCGGCTGCCAATGATGATCAGCCGGTCTCGCTTTTGCGGCAGCCACGTCGAGGACTTAACCGGACATGCGACATGAACGTAGTAGTCCGGGAGCTTTGTCATTGCTTCCATGACGACCGGGAACTTCTTCATTCCGGGAACATTCTCAACCACATAGAGCTCGGGCCTGCGAATAGCAACGTGCCGGAAGAAATGCAGAAACAAATCGTCGCCAGTGCGCACACCGTGAATGTCAGCGATGGGGGAATACTTTGTGCACGGATACGTCGCCACCATCACGTGGCATTCCTTCTCAGACTGCACAAGCTTCTGAGTGATATCGCACTGGACGACTTCGTGAGTGAAGTTCCAACGCATCGTCTCACAACAGAGAGCGTCGATCTCAAAGCTCTGCTGCAAAGTCAGACCGCCGGCTTGGAGCCCGATGTCCATCAGCCCAGCGCCAGAGAAGTAGGTATTCGCGAGAATGGGAATCATGGGAACATGTCACAGATGGGCGAGGTTTATCTTTCTAGTTTGCAAGGTTTCGCCACCCGACAGGTTATCCGGGCATTGCTTTCTGCGCCAAGGCGAGTGACAGGTGAATCAATTAGGCCGGC
>JANMKA010000162.1:0-11355 GCA_031371765.1 Blastocatellia bacterium | reverse complement strand
GACCTCATGCCACCGGCGGCCTTCGCTTCGGTGGTCAGTACGTCAGCGGAGTCAGGTCAGAACCGCCTGCGGTAGCGGGTGGGTGTTTTGATGGCAGACCCGACGCAAGAAAGACCCATAACGGCGTTCTATCTAGCAGGCAAGGGGTAAACCTGTGTGAGAAGGCGAGTGAGGAGATCATGAAAGCCACAAATATTCGACCACTTCTATTGTCAGTTCTAATGATGTTGCTGGTTGCTGCGAGCGCTGCGGCCCAGGGCGTTATCGTTCCTGGCCCCTGCCGGCGCTGTTCGGATCAGCCGCGGCCGGTATTGCCGCGGTCGCTCCCCATCAAATCAATAAAGATCGACACAAAGATTGTCTCGCAGGTGGCGACCACACACATCGAGCAAGTCTTTCGCAACGACACGGACGCGACGTTGGAAGGTACCTACTTCTTTCCCATTCCCGAACAAGCCTCAATCACTGAGTTCGCAATTTGGGATGGCGATCGGCGACTGGTCGGCGAAGTTCGAACGCGCGAAGAAGCGCGTCGGATTTATGACGAGATTGTGCGCCGCCAACGCGATCCCGGATTGCTGGAGTACGCGGGCAAAGATCTTTTCCAGGCCAGCATATTTCCCATACCACCACATGCCGACAAGAAGTTGGAAATCAGTTACAGCCAAATCCTGCGGGCCGAGTCGGGCACCGTTGCCTATCGTTATCCGCTTGGTACCGGCAGACAGATGGCCCAGATCGGCTCTGTCTCTGGCCGGATAGAACTTGAAAGCAAAGACCCGCTGCGCAACATTTATTCTCCAACTCATGCGATTGAAGTGAAACGAAACGGCACCGGTCGCGCCCTGGTGACTTTCGAGAATCAGGGCGAGCCTCAGGATTTTCAATTGTTCTACGCCCTCTCGCGCGAAGACTTCGGCGTGACGCTTTTGACCCATCGCGAGCCGGGCAAGGATGGCTATTTCCTTTTGATGGTTTCGCCGAAAGATGATTGGTCAGAACGGGAGTATGCGGCCAAGGACATTGTCTTTGTGCTCGACACGTCCGGCTCGATGGCTGACGCCAGCAAGATGGAGAAAGCGCGCGCAGCTTTACTCTATGGCATCAAAACTCTGCGCCCGACGGATCGCTTCAACGTGATTTCGTTCGCCGGCGAAGAACACTTGCTGGCCAATGAATTGATCAATGCGGACGAAGCCGGGCGAACGCGCGCACTGCGTTTTGTTGAAGCGCTAAAGCCCGTTGGCGGGACAAACATCGATGCGGCACTGACAGCGGCCAGGGAACAGATCAGTCGTGCCACTAATTTGGACCATCCGCGTATGATCGTTTTTCTAACTGACGGCTTGCCAACGGTTGGAACCACCAACATCGAACAAATTCTGGCAAACGCGAAACAGACCGACGGAGCGCGCATCTTCCCATTCGGCGTCGGCTATGACGTGAACACTTCCTTGTTGGACCGGCTGGCGTCGCAATCCGGTGGCGTTGCTGACTACATTGAACCGAAAGAGGATTTGGAAGTTAAGGTCTCCAATTTCTTTGCGCGGATTAGTTATCCGGTGCTCAGCGACCTGCGGCTCGATATGGCAGGCGTCGAAACCGATCTGGCTTATCCGCGCACGATGCCCGACTTGTTCCGCGGCTCGCAACTGACAATCATCGGCCGCTACCGCAATCCAATCGACATGAACTTTGTGCGCCTGACGCTCAGCGGCAAAAGTGGCGGCAGCGAAAGAAAGTTCTACTACAACAACCTTCATTTCGCTTTGACTGAAGAAGCGAATGATTTTCTGCCCCGCTTATGGGCCACGCGACGCGTCGGCTGGCTGATGGAACAGGTGCGAACTAACGGCGAGCAGCGGGAGCTGCGCGATGAGATAGTTGATCTGGGAACGCGCTACGGGATAGTTACGCCCTACACTTCTTATCTGGCGGTCGAGCAGAACGCAGCAGTGGGCTTTACCAGCACTCCGCTCGCGCGAACTAAAGGCTTTGGCAACGCGCGGGGCGGTTCAAATGCGCCGCCGCCACCGCCGAGCGTTGCGGACGCGAAAGCCGTTACCGGCACTGTTGCCGTGCAACAAAGCAAAAAGGCGCGCGAGCAACAGGAAACGATGCGGGTTGAGAAAGACGATCAATCCGGCTCGATCCGCACCGCGGGCGGCAAGACGTTCTACCTGCGCGATGGTATCTGGACCGACGCGGATTTCAGGACAGGCATGACTTTGCCACAGACGGTGGTGAAATTTGGCAGCGATGAATATTTCGCGCTGCTCAAACAGAAGCCGCGGTTGGCAGCGTTCTTCTCGTTGGGAGAAAAGGTCCTGGTCATTCTCGATGGGACTCTCTACCGAGTGGACACCGCCGGTAATTGAGGAAAGCTGATGGGGATAAGGGCCGCCGGGGAAAACCGCGCGGCCCTTTAGCTTGCGCGGTATCCTATTTCTAGTTTTCTCTGTGCAAGCTTTGTGTTCTTTCTGTCTGTGGTGGGGTTTGTTAGCTTGCACACCACCGCAGCACCGAGAACACCGAGGACGCACAAAGGATATTCAAACCAGGACACAATCGACGGCTTGTGTTGAGTGTGCAGTTAAGGTAAAAACTGTAAACAATTAACCCCCAGAAAAAGTTTGTTGAAGAGACAGATTGATTGGGCTGGCTCTTCTCAAGAAGCAGCGACATCCAATTAACGTCCAGGGGAAACATTCGTGCAAAATTCACAAACCCGACTGTTCGCGGCAACGCTTTTTCTAATTGCGCTGGCTTTTTCGGCTCAGGCGCAACAGGGCTGGACACCAACGCGCGTCGGCCTTGCCGGCAAAGACCTGAACACAGTTTTCTTTCTTGATGGCAAACGAGGGTGGGTTGGCGGTGACGGTGGTTTCCTGGCGCGCACCGACGATGCCGGAACCAGTTGGGTGCGGCAAATGATCGATACACCCGACGCCATCAATGATATTTACTTTCGCGACAAGGAAATTGGTTTTGTGCTGGCCGGGAACGCTGTTTTTTCAACTCGCGATGACGGCGCCCGCTGGACCGAAGTGCGCCGCTTTCTACCGCGAGAATTTGACGGCGCCGACGTCGAGCTCTACAGCGTACGCTTCTCGAGCAAGAAAAAAGGCTGGGTGGTGGGTTCAGTCAGCAAAAACGACAGCGTTATGGACAGCATTCTGCTTTACACCGAAGACGGCGGCGAAACCTGGCGCCGCCAGCGTGCGCCGAGCCGCCTGGAGTTGATTCATATTGAGTTTGCCAGTGACAAGCGAGGTTGGATTGTCGGCACGGGCGGCACAATTCTTACCACCGTCGACGGCGGACTGAGCTGGACAAAACAGGAGTCAAAAACGGCCGGGACAATTTATCATCTCGATTTTCGTGGTGAGAAAAGAGGTATCGCGGTCGGCGAGCGTGGCACAATTCTGCGGACGATAGACGGCGGAAACTCATGGACGCCCGTGACGATCAAAACGCGCGCGACGCTGTTAAGTGTTCAGTTCATCGATGACAACAGCGGTTGGGCGATCGGCCGCAGTGGGACTGTCCTGCGCACCGATGATGCCGGCGCTACCTGGGTCGAACAGGAATCAGGAACGAAACAAAATCTCTACGGATTGTACTTTGTGAAGAAGGCCGGCTGGGCGGTAGGCGGCGACGGCATGTTGCTTCGTTATCAGCAGTAGGGCCGACATTCCTGTCAGTCCAGTAGGGCCTGCCCAGTAGGACAGACTTCCAGTCTGCCGAGTTGTTATGAAAGTATTTACTTCCTCGAAAACGATCTGATGGGCAGAAAGGGACTGGCAGGAATGCTGTCCTACTTAAGCAAGACAACCGCGCTCGCTCGATTTGGCATCTTAGCGTTTGAGGTTAATTGGATGGCCGTAGGTTATAATGGTCACCGTAACTTCGTTCCTCCTGTGATTACGCCCGGCGCGAAAGCCGGGCGTCTTTTTTTGTTCGGACGTGCTGCTGGGCTATTCTCAGTTCGTCCGCTCTGCGGACTAATTGAACCGTTTCTTTGGAAGCACCGTCGATCAATCGCGCGTTAACTTTGAGCCGGTGCATTGCTGGCGCCTACTCGAGTGCCGGTGAAAGTGAGTGCCGGCGCATCCTGCAGATTGATGGTTCCTTCCAGCTCATTGTCGGTCAATTCAGCCGAAATGTTAGCCTCCATTGCATGTCCAGCAACGTCTAACGAGACGACGGCAGTTAACGATTCACCAGCCACGGTTGCCGATAACAACTTGCCGCTGCCCATTTCCGATTCCACTTTTCCCGAGAGGCCGTTTGCGCCAGGCGTTAGCGTTAAAGTTGCCGGAATGCTCTGGCCGAGCGGTGTGTCGATTTGCAGAGACCAGTTGCCGGCGTACCGAGCGATTGCTTCTTCCGACGACCCTTTGTTCATGTCCTTCTTTTTTCCTGCCGTGTTGTAAAACTGAATATCCTCGGCGTACGGCTTGATTTGTTCAGTTAATTGGGCGGCGTCGCCGACGATCACAATTGCGGCTTCATCCGGCCTTACGTATTTGTTTGCCACTTCCTGAATCTGTTCCCTGGTGACCGCCTGAATGTGGCTGCGATAGGTATCCAGATAGTTGTCGGGCAAACCAAACATTTTGATCTGCAACAGTTGATCGATTAGGCCTTCCTGCGTTTCCAGTCGAATCGGAAAAACGCCGGTCAAATAAGACTTGGCGTCGGCAAGTTCTTTTTCCGAAACCGGCTCGCTGCGAATTCTGCCCAGTTCATAAAAGAACTCTTTGAGAGAGTCACCGGTTACCGGCGTCCGGACCTCGGCCGTCGCGCGAAAAGTTCCCGCTGTGCGGCGCGCGTCGAGGCTCGAGTAAGCGCCATAGGTGTAACCCTTTTCTTCGCGCAAATTCATGAACAAGCGCGACGAAGCGTTAGCGCCGAGCACCGTATGCATGACCAGCAGCGGAAAATAATCAGGACTGGTGCGGGTCATCCCGGTGTTGGCGATAACGATGTTCGCTTGCGCCGAGCCGGGCCGATCGATGACGTAGGCGCCTCGGGCCGTTCGCTTCGGCGGAGTAGGGAATTCGTCACCGGGGACCTCACCGGGTTGCCAGCTACCAAAAAGACTTTCAATCCGCTTGAGTAGCGAATCGTGTTCGACATCGCCGGCAACCAGCAGCACCGCGTTGTTGGGAATGAATTTGGATCGATGAAACTCGATCAACTTCTCACGCGTGGTCGCGTCTATGGCTTCAGGGGTAGGGGCGGTGACTGAATACGGATGCGCCCCAAACATCACCTTGGCGACCATCTCGGTTGCCAGGAACGAAGGTTGTGCCCGCTGCTGCTTCAAACTCTCTTTGGTATTTTGCTTAGTGAGCTCAACTTCATTCTCAGGGAACACAGGCCTAAGCGCTACGTCGGCGAGCAGCTCCAGAATCTCGTCACTGAAAGTTGTCAGCGAAGAAGCAGCGACAGTGGTGTAGTCGGAGTTGGCGCCTGCCTGCAACGTTGCGCCCAGGCGTGCTACTTCGTCGGCAATCTCGCGACTGGTGCGCGACTGCGTCCCTTCGGTCAGCAGACCGGTAAGCATGTCGGCGAGCCCTGGGAGTTCAGCCGGATCGTGCGCGTCACCGCTGCGCATTGCCAGGCGATAACTGACCAGCGGCAAGCGCTGATCTTGCACGACCAACACGAGCAGTCCATTCGACAGCGTCGTTTCCGAAGTGGTCGGCAGCTTGATCGGTCGCGGTGGTAACGGGGGCGGCGGTTGTTTGAGAATTTCCGTTTGTGTGTTCGTCATTAAGTGTGCAAAGGACCCGACCCGCGTTCAATTTGTTGCGACGGATCGGCTGGCTGTTGTTCGGTTCGATTCTCGCTTTCGGCAACAACGCCGCCGCCACTGATGGGGGGTTGAGTGGGCGGTTGCGCTGGCACTTGAAGCGCTGGGGCAGCAGGTTGCTGCGGGTCACCTGGGGGCTGCGGCGACGCGGCCGCTTCGACCTGCGCCGCTTCGCCTAACGCGCCAGGCACGATGTCCAGCACGACGCGGTTGTCAATATCGAGAAAGCGTTCGACTGAACTGCGGATTTGTTCCGGCGTAATGGAAAGGTAGTGATCGAGTTCAGAGTCCATCAGCGTCGGGTCATTATCATAGAGCGTGTATTCCGCAAGCCGCTGCGCCCGATACATTGTCGATTGACGGCCGCGAACGACGTCGTTGCAAAGCGAGTTGCGCAGCTTCTCCATCTCTTCAGCAGATGGACCAGAAGCTCGCAGCGCCTTAATCTCGGCAAAAATCTGATCGCGGATGGTCGCGACTTCTTCGCCGGGCTTTGGCAAGGCAAAGATGTAGAGAGCGGAAGGGCCGCGCCTTTCGTCGATGCCGCCCTGAATCGACACGACCGATTCGTCGCCCTTCACCAGCTTTTGGTAAAGACGCGAACTGTCGCCTTCGAACAACAAGTCGGCCGCCAGTGACAGTGCATAAAAATCGGGCGTGCGGCGCGGCGGGATTTTCCAACCAAGCACGAAAGCCGGAGCGGGAGCGAGCTGGTCATGAAAAACTTCCTGGGTGCTGGCCACATCTTCCGGTTCGTTCACATTCGCGCCAGGCGGCGGTGGCTGACTGGGAATGTCTGCGAAATATTTGTTGATTAGCGACGTCGCTTCCTGTTCTTCAAAGTCGCCAACCATCGTTAGCACGGCATTATTCGGCGCGTAATAAATGCGGAAAAACTCCTGCACGTCGTCGATCGTGGCCGCGTCAAGATCTTCCATTGAGCCGATGGTTGAATGGGCGTTGGCGGGGTTCTTGAAAATCAATTCATTAATGCGCAGGAATGCATTCACGTAGGGCTGGTTGTCATAACGCAAACGCTTTTCTTCCTGCACCGCGTTTCGCTGGTTGTCCAGATTTTCCTGAGTCACTTTAAGCGAACGCATGCGATCACTTTCAAGCCACAATGCCAGCGGCAGGTGACTGGCAGGCAGCGTTTCAAAGTAGTTTGTTCGTTCGGTCGAAGTAGTGCCGTTCATCGTGCCGCCGGCATTGAAGATATATTGGAAATGCGCAGCCTTAGGCACGTTTTCCGAGCCCTGAAACATCATGTGCTCGAAAAGATGCGCAAAGCCGGTGCGCCCAGTCTTCTCGTTGCGCGAGCCGACATCGTAATAAAGCGCGATGGAGACAACCGGCACCGCGCTGTCAGGAGACATGACTACGCGCAGGCCATTCTGGAGAGTGAATTGTTTGATGGGCGTTGGTGAAAGCTCGAATCTGTCGGCCACTATGATCTCGTTTCGTCCTGTATTGTTTGCGCGCGACGGCCCTGATGGGAGCGGCCATTGTACTTTGTGGGCGTGTGGGAGACTAATTTGCTCAGGATGGTTTCTCGTTAACCATGCCTCGCAATTCGGCGCGCAGCCGTTCTATTTCAGCAAGTTTCTGTTGCACTCGCTCGAACAGTGCAGACTGCGTCTTGATTCCTTCTTCAACCAGAAAACCCGCGGCTTCCGCGCGGTTGCGGAAGATACCCGCCTGGACCAGTTGTTCGACTTTTTCCTGCGCGCTGGGAGTGATTTTTACTGCCACGACGTAATCATCTTTCGCCGAGATTGCGCGTTCGATTGTGCGGCTGATATCACGCCCGATGGCGCTCAATGATTCCGGAATGCGCGATGCAATGTCCCGCACTGATGAAGCAGCGCGCGATCTAGCTTCGGAATCACCTTCAGTTTCGTCGTCTCTTAACATTAAGTCGTCGACAGTCTCCGCTGGTTTCTGCTCTTCTTTTTGATAAGAGGGGCTTTGATAAGGATTGCTCATAATCTGAGGAAACTCCTTCGACCGCAGGGATTAATAACTTCGCTTGCTATTACGTTTCTCGTTCGCGCTAAGTTCATTCTAAGGATGCACTCAAACAACCGTCAAGCAAGCGACAAAAACGAACAACGATAGTAAGTCGTAACCATAGGGTGCGCCGCGCCGCCGCACTCCAGGAGTCGCCGCGAAAAACGCGGTTAGCTTGCCGCGCAGGTTACCATTCGCTAATATTTGCGCACCCAGGTCGTGGCTTATGATCGACTTTACGCGTGGACGGCATCGCACTTCATTCCAGTCAATCTCGAGGTTTTTTCCGTGAACAAGAAACTTGCAATCCGGCTAATGATCATCGTGGTCGCAGTTAGCGTGACCAACATAAGTTTTGGACAACAAAAGCCCCGGCCGTCCGGAACAACCCGAACTGCCGAGAAGCCGTCACCCTCTACCACGCGCCACCCGGCTCGCGCGGTCAGCGATGAAACTCAGGCGATTGCAAGGGATTTTTCCGAGGCGTTGCGGGTTATCGAACACAATTACGTGGATGGCGCAAAGCTGGATTACAACTCTGCTTACAAGTCGTCGATTCTGGGCATGCTGCGCTCGCTCGATCCGCATTCGAACTATTACGACCGCGCCGAGTATGAAGAGCTTAAGACCGATCAGCGTTCTGAATATTTTGGCATTGGCGCTTCGATTCAGAATTATTTCTTCGGCGACGACGGCGACACCTTTGTCACTGCGACTTTTCAAAACTCGCCGGCTGCGCGCGCTGGCCTTCGTTTTGGCGACCGGATCGTCGCGGTTGACGGCCTCAAGATGACTGGCAAGTCCTCGCTGGAAGTTCGCGACAAGATTCGTGGCCCGCGCGGCTCAGTAGTAAAGGTCACGATTGAACGCGCGGCTGACAAGCGCATGCAAACGGTCGACATAACGCGCGATGTCGTGCCGCAGCCGTCGATTCCGGATGCTTACTTGATTAAGCCCGGGGTTGGCTACATAGATATGACGCGCGGATTTAACTATTCGACAACCGAGGAACTTCAGGATGCCTTGGACCAACTGCACGCGCGAGGCATGAACTCCCTGGTTCTGGATTTAAGAAACAACCCCGGCGGTTTTCTCGATCAGGCCATTCATGTCGCCGAGGTGTTTTTGCCTAATGGTCAACTAATTCTGACGCAGAAAGGTCGCAACGGACTGCGCGACAATACTTATAGATCGGGAAACAACACAGCGGATCCGGTGCCACTCGTTATCTTAATCAACCAGTTTACCGCTTCGGCTTCTGAGATTGTCGCTGGCGCCATGCAGGATCACGATCGCGCGTTGATTGTGGGCGAGACCAGCTTTGGCAAAGGGCTGGTGCAAAGCATTATCCCGCTGGATTACGGTGCCGGGTTGACCTTAACTTCGGCCAAGTACTACACGCCGTCGGGACGTTTGATTCAGCGCGATTACGCGGACAGCGGTTTGTATGACTACTACACTCACGGCGGTTCGAAACGCAGCGCCGACAGCGCGAACGCAAAAATTGTGGGACCGGAAAAGAAAACGGATAGCGGCCGGCCAGTCTACGGGGGTGGCGGCATTGCGCCGGATGAATCAGTCGGCCCGCGAACAGTTACCGTCGCGCAACGGCGGCTGTTGGGCCCAATCTTTGCTTTTGCACGCGAGTTGGCGAATGGCCGCATTCCGGCGCCAGCGAACTATCGCGTGCGCGGCGCCATTAACTTTGAACACGAACTGAAACCGACTGACTTTGTGATTAATGATTCCATTGTGCGCGCCTTTAAGGACTTCGTGGCTGCTGATCCCAATTTCAAAAACTCAGTTGCCCTGGTGGATCGCAATCGCGCCTTCCTCGAAGTGCAGTTGCGCTTCAATCTGGCGCAGGCTGCCTATGGCCGGGTGATGGCCGAGCGCGTATTTCTTGCCACCGATGACAAGCAACTCGCAAGGGCGGTTGATGTGCTGCCACGCGCGCGCGACCTGGCAATGACCGCCAAGCATCCCACGCAACCCTAGTGGCTGAGACTTCATCCTGTTCCTGCCGGATAGCAATAAACTGAAGTCTGCCACAGTCACTCATCCCTGCAACCGCGTTCGTCGCCTGAGGAGCACAGACTAAAGTCTATGTTCTTGTTGCATGCGTAAAACTTAGTCTTGCCTCTAAAACCATCTTATGATATGGTCCAGTGTCAGACAGGTAAGCAAATGGCACGAGTTACAAAGTCTCTGATCAATACCGCTGAGCTCGGTCGCGCAATAAGGCGGCGGCGCGAAGACCTGGGATTAAGTCTCCGCGACGTGGCGGACGAGACCAATGTGTCCGCGTCGACCTTGTCTCGAATTGAGAACGGCACGGGTAAACCCGATGCCGACAACATCGCGCGTCTTACTTCCTGGCTCGATGTTCCCATGGAAAGAATCCTTAAGGGCACACGCGAGGGACGCGAGGAAACCAAAGCCATCGTTTACTACCCGCACGAGTCAACCCCCGAAATCGTCGAAGCGCACCTGCGCGCCGACCGTAATCTGACAGCAGAAACGGCTGACGCTCTCTCGGAACTCTTCCGCGTCGCCTATTCTCAGTTCAGCCGCAAAGACACCCCGAAATCGCCACGCAAACGACGCTAGTCGCCCCACATTTGTTCGCTCATTCGTTATAATTAGTTCATGAGGAATACCTTGAAGTTGCCGCCAGGCGAGAAGTGGCGTCGGTTCGAACTGCAAGCCTCAGGCTTTCGTGATTTTGCCGGCGTTCGTCCTGACGCCGCGCTTGATCCTTTTCGACTCGCAAAATTCGCAAACCTATTGGTGGTGGACTTCGCGCACATTCAGAACCTTAGCGAGACTACGCGCGAACGTTTGCTCGGCGCCGCGTCAGAAGAGTGGTCCGGCGGCGCTTGTTCGCATGCCCTGCCTGATGGCCGCCGCCTCGTAATTCTCAATCCCAACCATGGACCAGCCAGGACCAACGCCACCTTGATGGAAGAAGTGTCGCACGTCTTCCTGGGCCACCAGCCGAGTCGTCTCAAGGTGCTTGCCACCAACAAGAGTGGGCGCACAGTCGCGCGAGATTACCGCCATGCCGATGAAGAGGCGGCTTACGCGACCGGTGCAGCTGCGCTGGTGCCATATTCAGCGTTGCGCAAGTTTGTCCTTGACGGCAGACGTTCGTCTGAAATCGCCAGGCACTTTCACGTCAGTCGCGAGCTGGTTGAATACCGTTTGAAAGTCACTCGTTTGTGGCGGCTCTATCAAACCTCGCTTTCCACTTAAGACCTGACGTGGCAGGACTTTCAAACCAACGTATCCCCAACGGAGTTTCCTGCTTTTCACCTGAACCCTTATAATCGTGGCATCGTCTTGTTCCGCATTTCTGCCCGACCACGGGCGATTGAATCTATGTCCGAACAAACCAAAGAGCTGCAAATGCCTGGTCTGACGACGACCGACAAGCTGCGGATGCTGCTCGACATCACCAGAAAAATCAGCCAGTCGCTCGATCTTCAGGAGGTCTTGAACCTCGTTATGGACACGCTCGATTC
>JANMKA010000124.1:0-22797 GCA_031371765.1 Blastocatellia bacterium | reverse complement strand
CACGCACATTTCAACCGGCGGCGGCGCCACGCTCGAGTTTTTGGCTGGCGAAGAGTTGCCCGGTGTGGCGGCGTTGAGTGATAAATGAACCCGCAGCTTTGAACTTTGTTCTTTGTACTTTGATCAGTTTTGGTTTTCCTGGTTCGGCAGCCGTGACCGTCAATTAACAAAGCACCGAGCACAAAGTTACAAAGCACGAAATACAAAGCACAAAGAACCAAGTACAATTCGATTATGAGAAAACCTGTAATTGCCGGCAATTGGAAGATGTACAAAACCGTCAGCGAGTCGGTTGATACGGCGCTTGCTTTGAAGCCGCTCGTGGCCAACGCCAATCATTGTGAAGTTATCATCGCGCCAGTGTTCACCGCGCTCAAGACTGTGGCTGATCGGCTTGAGGGTTCCAATGTACACGTCGCCGGCCAGAACTGTTCAACTGAAATAGAAGAAGGCGCGCACACCGGCGAGGTGACTGCGGCGATGTTGCGCGACGTGGGCTGCACGCACGTGATCGTGGGCCACTCCGAAAGGCGGCAGTTCTATTTTGAGACCGACTCGATGGTCAACAAGAAGTGCCAGGCGGCGATTACTGCCGGGTTGACGGCAATCCTCTGTGTTGGTGAAAGCCTGGAACAGCGCGACCAGGGCACCGCGGAGCGCGTTGTTAGCGGCCAACTAACAGGCGGACTCAGCGGGTTGACAGTGTCTGACCTCGACCGTATCATCGTCGCCTACGAGCCTGTTTGGGCCATCGGTACGGGACGTACAGCGACGCCGGAGCAAGCGCAGGAAATGCACGCGTTTATCCGGCGCGTTTTCGTGGATGGGTACGCAAAAACCGCCGCTGACGCGATGCGAGTTCTCTACGGCGGCTCGGTCAAACCGGATAACATTGCGGGCTTGATGTCGCAAAAGGACATCGACGGCGCACTGGTCGGCGGCGCGAGTTTGAAAGCCGACAGCTTTGCACAGATTGTTAATTACAAAAGCAGTGAAAAGTGAAACGTAAAAGGTGAAGAGTCAGGAAAACCGGTCGTCAACCAGGTATTTTACTTTTCACTGTTCAAGTTTCAGTGTTCTTAGGAAGTGAAGCAAACCGGTTCTCTGCTTGGTATTTTACTTTTCACCCTTCACCTTTCACTTTTCACTGCTCTTAGGAGATTCAATTGTTAAGTTACCTTTTATACGCACTATTTATTTTGGCCTGCATGGTTTTGGTTGTTGTCATCCTGCTACAGCCGGGTAAGTCCGGCGCTGGTGATCTGTTTTCGAGTTCAGTTTCGAGCACAGCGTTCGGTCCGCGCGGCACAGCCAGCATCTTGTCGAAGATTACGATTGGCGCCGCGGCCGCGTTCATGTTGATCGCGTTGATGCTGTCATTGCCGGCTGTGACTGGTACGCATTCGGTTTTGCAATCCACCGCGCCCGAGGCCACGCCCACCCCGACGCCGCAACCGTCACCAGTAACGAGCCCAGTGACAGCAGCACCGGTTGCTCCAGTTGCTCCGGCGCCTGGCGCTCCGGCGGCAAACGCATCACCCAGCGCTTCGAAATAATATTATTTGCCGCGGATGAAACGCGGATATCACGAATCTGAAAGTTGTTACTGTTCCCGGTTCCCGGTTTACAGTTAACGGATTACACGACTCACGAAACAAGGCCGAAGTGGCGGAACTGGCAGACGCGCACGGTTGAGGGCCGTGTGAGGCAACTCGTGGGGGTTCGAGTCCCCCCTTCGGCACCATACTTCCTTCAGTTTTCGCATTCGAGTTTTTTGGTCAAGAACGATTCGCATTCCTACTTCTGCATTTCTCGTCCCAGGTTCAAAGGCGTAGCTAGTTACAACAACAATCGTGAGTAGTGGCTGTCTGGCGCTCGGGACAGCACCTCACGGCGCCTGGGCGATTAGACCGTCTGAGCCGAAGATTATTTCGCCTGAAGATTGCAATCAATTGACATCAAGGATTTGGCAGCGAACGGCGAACGATATTGCCGTACGCACTATTGGCCGGCGGTTGCTTTAAACGAATGCGGCAACTGTCAATACAAAGTCTCCCTAGCATTCGCATGAAAAAGGAAAATAACTATGAAACGCACTTTAATTGGTTCGCTAATCGTTTTGGTTCTAACTGCAAGCGTCATCGTCGTGGCCCAGGTCCGTCGCCCCTACCGCAACGGTACCGTATGGACCGTGAGTTTTATCAAGATGAAACCGGGGATGGATACGGCTTACTTGAAGTATGTGGCCGGCGATTGGAAGCGTGAGCAGGAAGCGCTGAAAAAAGACGGGCAGATCGTTTCCTACAGAGTTCTGACCACGGAAGCGCACGGCTCAAACGATTGGAACATCATGCTGATGAGCGAATACAAAGACTTGGCAACGATGGAGGCCAACGAAGACAAAGCCGACAACCTGGCGCAAACAGTGATCGGCAATGATGAAAAACAGATGCAGGGTTATCGGGATCGTTTGCAAATCCGCGAGGTCCTGGAAACCCGTGTTGCCCGCGAAATCGTTTTAGAGCCAAAGCGTTAAGACGCTGCACCCAGGAGGAAAATGATGAAGAAAACGATCATGATAATCATGCTGGCCGTTGCGGCGGTCTCTTTCGCTTTCGGTCAAACGAAGATGGCGAACAACGCCAAGCTTCAGGCGCAAATTATCGCGCTTGAGACAGCAGGCTGGGAGGCCTGGAAAAACAAGGACAGCGCGTGGACACGAGATAACGTTACCGAGGAATTTCTTCTGGTTAATTCCGAAAGCGTGTCCGATAAAGCGCAGGTCATTAAGGCCACCGCCACCGATTGCGCAGTCAAAAGCTATTCGCTGGGCAACTTCAAGTTTGTCACGCTCGACAAAGACTCTGTGCTGATGACCTATACGGCTAAGCAGGACGGCGTGTGCAGCGGGAAAACGATACCGGCGAACGTCCGCGCGTCAGTGGTTTATGTAAAGCGCGGCGGCAAATGGCTTGAAGCTTTGTATATGGAAACACCCACGGGCCAATAGCTTTATTTTTAATTGCGACTGACCGGCAATTCAAAAGGCGTTCACCGGGTTATGGTGGACGCCTTTTTTTTGAAGAAATTCTTGCTAAGGGTTAGAACCGGCTATGGTCGAACTCTTCTTTCCGTGAGCATTAGCCAGAGTGTACCAATAGGCCCAACCCATTAACACAATTTGCAGCGGCAATCTTACCCATAATGCGGCGACGCTATATTCTGGATAAAGATCATAGTTGACTGCCATATGAATGTTCGCGGGCAGGACTGCAATTAACAACGCGATCAACCCCCAGGCCGCCATCTGCGTACACGTCGGAATAAGAAGTGCGATTCCCAGAATGATTTCAACCAAACCGCTTAGATAAATCAGCAACAGCTGCCAGGGTAAATAAGACGGCATAATGTGCAGATAGAATGCAGTACTGAAGAAATGATTGAAGCCGGCCAGCACGAAGAATATCGCAAATAAGAATTTCAGGATTAACTTGAGTCTCTGCATCAGTCGTAACTTGCGATGAGGTTTCTTTGGTGTCACGGCCAAGCAAGCTTGCGCGCTCCGCTGCGTGCTGTTGGGCGGCGGCGCGGCGTCGCAATTCAATCCGCGGGATCCTGCCGTGCCGGAATAAGCTGAATTACCGCTGTGCTCAATCCTTTCCTGCGATGTGCATATTGGCTCATTGCCCGGCCGGTGGTTGCCACAGTTCAACCTTGTTGCCTTCCGGATCCATCACCCACCCGAACTTCCCGTACTCGGAATCATCAGTCTTCTCAAGCACGTCGCAGCCTTCATCGCGAAGCGCTTGAAGCAGCGCGGCCAAGTCTGCCACGCGATAGTTGACCATGAAGGTCGACTTGCTTGGAGCGAAGTGGTCGCCACCAGCTGCATCAATCAACCAGGCCGTAGTTCCCTTGGCCGGATTGCCGTCGGCGTCGGTCCAATCAAAGGCCGCGCCGCCCCAGTCTTGTACGTCTATGCCCAGGTGAGTCTTGTACCAGGCACCGAGTGCCTTCGGATCCTTCGCGCTAAAGAATATGCCACCAATTCCAGTTACTCTCTTCATCTGATCCTCCGAATCGAGCCGGACGCGAATGGTCGTCGTCGGACGATTAACGTCTGAGTTGACGGGCGGCGCCACATCAACCCAGTTGTCTTTCCGCTACTCGCCCCAAATAGTGATCTCGTTTCCGTCGAGATCCTTAAGAGTGAAAAAGTGCCCTGTCGCGTCGTTCTCTTCGCGGATCGGCACCAACCCTCGGCTCCTGAGCTCGGAGGTATATGACCGGAAGTCCGAGACTCGGAACGTTATCGAGATGTTTGGCGCTCCCACTTTAACTCGCCCGGGAAGGGGATGAATTCCGAGGTTGAAGTCGCCTGATTTCGTACTGAACGAGCCGTAATAGAACCCGTGATATTCGGAACTGGCATTGAGCCCAAGTTTTTCGGTATACCAACCAGCTAATGCTTTTGGATTAGCTGAATTGATCGTAATTGCTCCAACATATTGCAGCCTGGGGTCGGATTTTTTTGTTTCGGCCCAGGTAACTGTCGCGACCACCAAAAACAGCGCGCCAATGATCCATTTCGACATCAGGAACCTCCTCAAAGCTAGTAACACGAGCACCGCATCCATTGCAGCCAAGCAGTTCGGCGTGGTTAGTCATTATGACGGATCGTCGGACAGAAACAACGTGCGACAGGATCTATTCCACGAAAATCCGCGTCGTCTCTTTCAGCCGCTCTGGATGGCGAGCGAACAAGTACGCAAGGTAGATGAGGCCTACGAAATACCACAAACCAAGAATCGGGCCGCACAGGCTGACGGGATAGGGCAGTGGCGCCACGAATTTCAGTACTGATCCGGCAAGCCCAAGAGCCGTGAGTATCACCGGCACCAGGAAGATCGTTCCAACAATTGGCAACACACCATGGATCAGCCAATGGAATTCTTCTCGCCGCTCTCGAAGGTAGTACACGATACATGACACGTTGATCAGCATATAGACTGCGATCGGGATCGTCGTACATAGCGTGGCCAGCAGGATGAAGCCGTTCACCGGTCCGAATAACCCACCGAAGACCGCGCCGAGCGCGAGTGTGTAAGCAAACTGGGTTAGCACCGCAATGTGCGGTGACCGCCATCGTGAATGTGTGCGCGCAAGGACACCTGGCAGAAGGTGGATTCGGGCCATCGCATACCAGGTTCGGGTCGACGCATTGGAAAAGGCATTTTGACCTGCAAAATTTGAATTAAGAACTGCCAGAAACACGACCAGCCATCCCACGCCCCATACTGAACGTGCGAGAGCAAACCAGGGACTGCCGTGTTCCGGCGAGGCTGCAAACTCTTGAAAATTTGCAGGGCCGAACCTGACGGTAGCCGCGTAGGTTGTGATGACGTAGAACGCGCCGATAGCGACGCAAGCCAACAAGGTCGCGCGTGTGATGGTGTGTTTCGGATCGCGCGCCTCTTCCGCCAGCGGTGCGGCCGCCTCGAAGCCGACGAAGGCTTGAACTGTGTACACGGCGGCGGCGAAGACTCCGGTGATGCCGGCGTATCCCTTTACGGTGGCGAGGCTGAGACCGAATGGCGCCAAGGTGTTCGCGCGGCCAGCGACCACAATCAAAGACGCGGCAAGGATGAGGAAAACGCAAATCTCGACGGCCCCCAAAATCGTGCCCACCTTCGCACTCGTCTGAACTCCGAAGTAGCCGAGCAGCAGCACCAGGAACGCGGCAGTAATGAACGTCGCGATCCAGATTACCTGAAACATCGCACCTGCTCCTCCGGTCAGCACGCCCGCAATCTGCACGCTGGTCATGAGCGCAATTGCGGGACCCCAGGTGGCCGCGGCGAGCGCGTAGCCCCAACCCACCAGGAAACCGATCCCGGGATGAAGAGCTCGCGCGGGATACGTGTAGATGCTGCCGGCCGACGGAAGATGCTTCGCGAGTTGACCTATCGAGATCGCAACGGTCAGACACGGAATGAACGCGAAGAGTACTGCCAGCGTTAGAGCGCCGCCGGCATACGCCGCACCTACCGCAACTGAGACAGCCAGGGCGCCCGCCGGCGCCATCGCCGTGATCGACTGAAACAGGACTTCGCGAAGACCGATCGCTCCATGCGCGAGCTTCGACGCAGTGTTAGCTTCCTCTTTCATTCCTGGACCTCACTCGTGTGGCTAACTGCAGGGCGGCGCATCATTGTCCAAAGCGTCGGGGCGCCCCGAAACGGCCTCGCTTCAATCTCAAGCGCAAAGCCGAGACGCTCGTAAAATTTGTGCGTTGCAGGAAACGGAGTTTCCAGATAACACAAAGTATTCTGTGCATCAGCCGTTTTCAGAACTGGCGCAAGCAGTTTCTCACCCAGGCCAATCCCTTGACGGTCGGGTTCAATGCCGACGAAGGCGAGATACCAATGCGGCTCGGCCGGATGGAGTGAAGCTGTTTCGGCAAAGCCGCCGTAGAGATCGTGAGATCGCCTGGGGAATAGCGTCTTGACGACCAGGTGCTCCACCTTCGTACGTAATCGTTCCGCCGCACTTGGAGCGAGACCATCAGGCGGTGCCCACACAGCGACGCCTATCAAATGCTTTCCCTCCCACGCGCCATAGACGTGTCCCGCGTCAAGATGCTCGTAGATAATCGCCCGAAAGAAGGCTGGGAAGGCAACTCGTCGTCGGAGTGGCGCGGCCAGGAAATGGGTGATGATCGGATCTCCCGCAAATGCGCGAGCGAGTAGCCGCCCGGCATCGCGCGCGGCGCTTCTCGGCAACTTTCTAATCCTGACTGTCACGCAGATTAGTGTCCTTGGTTAGCGAACGGGCTCCCAAGATCAAGGGTCTCGAACTGACAAGTCGATCTGCCGATGCGGAGCGCGGAGCGGCCCAACGCCCGGCATCACCCCCCTATTCAATTTACAGGAGAGGCGCGCTGATGGGGCGTCGGGTGCATGCCGTTGTTGGCTGGCGGCATCCGCTGAGAGACGCTCTCCGAACTATTCACGTTCGGCCTCGATTATGCTCATCGGCGACTCCGTTGGAATAATTCTCGTTAGGTTGAAACCGGCTGCCTGGAGCAATGTTCGGTACTCGTCCTCCGTGCGTTCGAGCCCGCCGGTCATGACCAGCATATTAAGGTCAATGAATTTGCTGAAGTGCGGCTCGCTGCCACGTGGGACAACGGCTTCAACCAGCAAGAGCCTACCGTTTTCCGCCATCGCACGACCACAATTCTTGAGAATTTTGACACTCCGCTCATCATCCCAATCGTGAATAATCCATTTGAGGATATAGGCATCCCCTCCACTTGGCACTGACTCAAAGAAGTCTCCAGCTATCACTTCACATCGTTCAGCGATTCCTTCATCTCCGATGCGATGCCGTGCGCCTTCGATAACGGACGGCGCGTCGAAGAGCACGCCTCTCATCTGTGGATTAGCGTTGAGAATTGAAGCAATGAGGCTGCCATGCCCGCCTCCGACATCAACAATCTTGCCAATGGCTGAAAAGTCATAACTGGACAGAACTGCATCATTCACGGCGAGAGTCATCCCGGTCATCGCATCATTGAAAGTTTTCGCGTTTTCCGGATTCTGGTCAAAGAATTTCCAGACAGGCATACCGAAGGCGCGATCAAAGGCAATGTCCCCAGTTCTCACGCTATGCAGCAGCTCGCCCCATGCCGGATAATGCTCTTCTCCTAATTCGACCGTGGCGAAAGCGCGCAGCGAGCCGGGCACATCGGTTCGTAAAGTCTCAGCCAGGGGCGTCAATGCAAAGCCTCTCTTTTCATCTTCAGTGAAAACACCTACGCTGGCGAGCGCCCGCAGCACTCGATAAAGGGATGGTGCGTGAGTTCCGGTAGCGGCGGCAAGCTCGTCAACAGTTCTATGCCCATCACGAAGATGGTCGGCAACGCCGAGCTTCGCCACGACATAGATAGCGCGCGAAATCCAGAAACCCGAGATCATCTGCAACATGACTACGGGTGGCGGGGCATCTGCATTGCTCGGTTGGTTTTGATCGCTCATATTTTGCCTCGTCTGCATGCAAAACTTTGAAAGCCCGACGTGCTTACCACATCATTTCATAATAAGCGAGCCATCGAACGCGGGGCATCAGCGGCGCGCGATCAGCACTCCAGCGGAGCTGAAAAAGATTACTTGAGAAACCTGCTATCGCGCCGTCAGCTGCAAGCAAGGCTTGGTTAGGCATCGCCCTTGGTGGGTGGAGCTCTTGATTGTCCTTCGTAACTCTGATGAGGAAGCGCAACGCTTGATTCACTGCATCCGCGTCTGGGAAGACATCTGCAACGTCAGGCTCCAGCCTGATAACGTCGCCAAAAGCTTTGCGTCCCGGACCGAGCTTCCGAACCCGCAGACCTCGCAGATCATACTCAGGCCGCAACTTGTCTTCCAATTCTGATTCAACCTTCTTCATAAGCTTTTCGTTCAGTCGATGTCACATCTCTGGCGCTAATTAAGCGAATGACATCGTTCCTCTCAGTGTACGACACGATTAATAGGCGACCCTCCTTCGATGTGCCGATCATTAGATAACGCTTCTCATCAGAGGAATGGTCCGGGTCATAAAAATCGACATAGAGTGGGTCGTCGAAGAGAGTGGCAGCATCGCAAACGAAACGCCGTGCTTCTCAAAAGTAGCAGCCGCCTTGGCTTCATCCCACTCAAAATACACAGCCGCAGTATAACATCCGGCTTTCACTCGCGGAGGTACCGAGAGATGCCTAACGGTTGAGTTCAGGTGGCCGCGCGAGTGGCATCAACCTGAAAGAAAAAGACTTGATGAAGGACACGCAATCGGGCTCACCTGCAACGATTTGTTCGGCTGCGCGTTCAATGTAATAAATCACCTTTAATTGTTATGGCTTTAGGTCCAGCACAGCTTTGCCAGTTTCCAAATCGGCAGGCACTGAGACATGGTCGTGGATGTCCAGCCATCTGCCATTGATCTTGCGAAAACCGCTGGTGAAGCGAATCCATAGCTCGGACTTCTCCCCATTTTTCAGAGTTCCATTGAACCGTTCGAGGCCGTAGGCGAAGGCTACACCATCGCCCACGACGATTTTCAGGTCCCGATATTCGACATCGATTGGTCCATCGTATTGCGCGAGGAATTCCTCATAGTCTTTCCGATACGCGTCTGCCCCGACGTATTGGAGCGGCGGCACAATGTCGTACGCCACCACTCCCGGCGCGTACATCGACATGATGGCGTCAATGTCGTGGGCGCGGAACGCTTTTGCCCAGCGATCTAACATTTGCCGAATCGTGGCTTCATCATTCGTGGCGCGTGACTTTGGCATCCCCAGGAGGGAAACACACGCAAGCGCCACCACAGCAAGCACAGCTAGTCTTTTCATTAGCAATTCCTTTCACGTCGCATTAGAAATACCTGAACGCAACGCTCCTCAAAGGTTAGTCTAGTCATAGCAGTCGAGACCGGTAGCCGCCGAACGTCGGAGTTGACGCGGCGGCGCGAATTCATTCCACCTTCGCCGCACCAGGTTTGATGCGAAACACGCTCCCGCCGCTCGCGTCCAGCGGAGTCTCTAAACTAAATCGTGGACCGAGCTGAAAACTCGTTTTCTTTTCGCAGTCCCGTCCTATGGTTAGGCCCGCACCGACTAACTGCCCCACGCTGAATATCGCGTCGGGCGCCTTTCGAAGCCCAATTGGACCATAGGCCGCGCTCTCTTGAAGCGTGAGTCTCAAATACCTGAATGGCAGGAAAAGCAAAAACAAAAACGGTCTATAACATGGTCTCTGCTTCCGCCCGCTCATAAGGATAATGCTTGCAGCCAAACACTCGTTGACCATCAACTGTAATCCAGACTTTATCCGCGCCATCGTGCGAACCACGGTAGCTGGTCAGATGGAAATCTATTCTGTCCTTCAATTCAGGACAAATGAAATCTTTGACTCTCGATTTAAGCTTCGACCACTGCATTCTCGATTACCTCAACCCGCACATCTAACGACTGCCTTCAGCTTCGGCGCGCGATCAGCATCCCAGCTGAGCTGAAAGAGATTACTTGAGAAGCATGCTATCGCGCCGTCAGCTGCAAGCCTTTGTTAGGCGGCAAGGGTGAACGCGACCTTGATGATGGTCGCAGCTACATTATTCCGGTCGCTTGCGACCAAACGACTTGCCAGCGCCCGTTACGCTTCTCATAGGAGTCGGTATGCCAGTATCGCTGGCGAGGCACCTTTTGCCCCTGAACTACGATTTCGAGTTGCGATTGGTATCGGATCACCGCCGCCTGGTCGTACAGGCAAACTTCAATTGACTCGGGCTCCCACACGAGGTAATCGAGATCGCCGGAAGCGATGCCCCCGAGATACTGCTCTTTTGAGAGCGACTGTCCAAGTGGATTTATTAGTTGGAAGTCGTCGGCGTGAAGCTGGCGGGCTACTTCCATGTTTGCCTCCACCAAGGCGCGGAGGCGCTCGTGTTCAGTTGCGCGAATCAGGTCGGCCTCCGCTTGGGGATTAGTTGACGATCCTGTCATTTCCACCTCCTAATAGCGAGTGACGGCCAGCCGCCTAACGACTGCCTTCAGCTGCGGCGCGCGATCAGCATTCAGGCTGAGCGGCAAGAGATTACTTGAGAAGCATGCTATCGCGCCGTCAGCTGCAAGCTTTGTTATGCGTCGCCGGTAGTCACTCAATCCATTGGTCTGTATTCGCAACTTCATCAATCTTGTTTTCTAACTTAAACAGAGCTTTTGGATACGGAGCGTTTCCACGGAAACAACCGAGGTAGTGAACAATAGACTTTGATTTGCCGTTGATCACGATCGATGTGGTAGCTGAATTACCATCGGCTCCCATCTGCCGACAGCCGTCCTCTTTGCGTGAATATTGATCTCTTAATGAAAAATATTTTGCCTTCATAAACTCAGCGACTAACAACTGAACCTGCTCGTGACTGATTTTAGCCTGCGCCTTACCCTTCACTCTAACATTCGCTTTCCCTTGAAACGTAACTGTACCGTCGGCAGAGATCGTTACGACATAGTCTGGCAACCGTGGAAACAGTCAGGTCTTTCTAAGGTCATAAGCGTATCTGGAGGAAGCGGCTTTTGGGATAACAGTTGTGCCGGTCCCTCGAATTGGCCGAGAGCTATTCCGAGGCAGAAGAGTGAAACCAGTTTCGCCGAGATCATGATGAACCCCTGAAATCAACTAGACGCATAACTACGTATTATACCGCAGATCTGCGGCACAAGTCCGAATTACGTAATCTTATACGGGTTTGTCGTTCGCGCCGCCGCGCAAAATCATGAACGGTCTGTGGGACAAAGCAGCACATCCTTAGGCGCTTTTCTTCGAGCCGTGACGAGTAAGAGTCTCTCCGACACTCGCGCTGAATCCTTCCGTCATTACCAGAAAATTTGTAGTGCTTTACTGCAAGTTTTTCGCTGTTGACACATCATTGTCGCTGTTATAAAGTCCGCCGCTCACCCTTCCTGTTTTCATTTGCAACTCGCCGCTGTTCTCAATCCAATGATCTTAGTTTCACGATCTGGTAGCAAAGTTCTCGAGAGCATCTGACTGGACCCGACGTAAGGCGTCAAGCATTACGAAAACCCAGTCGCCACAAAACTCTTAAGAGTTACCAGTTCAAGCCGCTCACGGCTTTCACCCTGCCGTGCTGCAACCTCTGATCAGCAATATCTCTGCGCCGCTCAACGTCGAAAAAGGAGCAGCTTGTGATCTTCCATTCCTCCCCTCCTGGACCATTCGTTGTACGGCAAATACAGCCAAGGCGTTTAATTCAAACCAATGGTAACTGGACGTCGCTTGCTCGCCGGCTGCTGTCGCTCCTGCTCACTTATGCGCTGCTCTTGCAACTGTCGCCACAGATTGCGCTCGGCGCGCCAGCCAGGTTAGTCAAACCGGCGCTGGCTGAGCGAAGCGCGGAGCACAGCAACCGCAAATTCAATTGGACCAATCTTGAGGTGAATGCCGGTGCGTCGAGTGAAGTAAGTTCAGCGCTATCTGGCGACGCCGGTACGGCGCCGGCAACGATCACGGACGCTGTCGTCACGAGACACAAGCCAACTCTCAACAGCGGTCGCATTGAAGGCACCTTGCGCGTACTGCAAGGCGAGTCGTTTGCAATCAACAACAGCACGCAGCTCACCGGCGCTTTGTATTTGCCGGGAACGCCGCAAATTCAACTCAGCGGCGGCGCGCAATACGGTGGCACTGTCAGCGACGGTGGCGCCGCGAGTCCCGGGAACTATTCGGTCGCCTTAACCGGCGGCGTCAACCTGCCCGGGGAGATCCACACCCACGCCGATGCCATTCAGCTGCCCGCCGATTTTCCCAACTCGGTTCCGGCGCCGACTGGAACGCGGAGTGTAAACGTGGCATCCCAGGCGGCTGTTGCCGCAATCGGAAACTGGCAAACGGTGCGCGACCTGAATGTAACCGGCTCGCATCTGTTGCTCGAGGTGCCGCCTGGTAACTACCGCACCTTTACCGTCAACGGTAACAGTCAACTCAATTTCACTGCCGGCGTTTACAACTTTTCCAATACGTTCAATCTCGACGGCAGCGCGAAGTTAAGAGCCAGCGGCGCGGTAACCATCAATGTCGCGCAAAATCTAACCGTTAACAGCGGCGCGCTCGTGTTGGGGAGTTACACCTCGCCGGGCGACGTGCGTTTGCACGTACTGGGATCGTTCGTGAATGTAAACGGCAGCAGCCAGGTTTCAGGATTGATTCGCGCCTATAACGGAACCGTTACGCTTAACGGCAGCAGTCAGATTCGCGGGCAGGTAATCGCGAGTAGCTTAACGCTGAACGGTGGCAAGGTTGTGGGCGCGGTTTGGCCGTTCCAATCGGGCAACAGTCTAACCGTGTTCGGCCCCCGCCGTTTTGAGCGCACCACTGGGCCGCCGAATCAATATGTGGAACAGTTTGCTTTACCCGCCGGAGTGACTTCGCCTTACACGTTGCACATTCGAAACGGCGAGCCTGATGGTTCCAGTCGAACCTCAAGCGCTACGGTAAAGCTGAATGGCGTGGACGTTCTAGCGCCGAATGAACTCAACCAGAACATCGCCGGCGTGGATCGAACGGTGGTGCTTACGAACAACAACCAGTTGGACGTTCGGCTTGAGAGTGCACCCGGCTCTTATCTGATGATTAACCTCGCCGGCATCGTCCCCGGCGGCGATGCTGCAGCGCCGGCAATAGCGATCACGTCACCCGCCGATCATTCCACTACGACTGCGACTCAAACCAATGTCAGCGGCACAGCTTCGGACCTTGGCGCAGGCGCCTCAGGCGTGGCGCACGTTTACGTGAATAATTCGGAAGCGGCCTATAACTCCAATGGCGGGACGTGGACAATCTCCAACGTGACGCTTGCTGTGGGCGACAACCAATTTACTGCCCGCGCGATCGATCAAGCCGGCAATGAAGCCAGCGCCAGCATCACTGTCACACGCGTATCGCCGGCCAACCAGGCGCCAACCGTAGCCGCGGGTTTGGACCAAACGCTGACGTTGCCGCAAACAGCTTCGCTGCAAGGTACAGCAACGGATGACGGTCTGCCTGAGAACAGTAGCTTAACGACGACTTGGACAAAGGGCAGTGGTCCCGGAACTGTAAGCTTCGTTAACGACGCCGCACTTAATACGATCGCCAGTTTCAGCAACGCGGGAACTTACGTGCTGCGCTTAACGGCAAGTGACGGTGCGTTGTCAATTTCCGATGACCTTACGATCACGGTCCAGCCGGCGAACCAACCGCCAACCGTGAACGGCGGTCCCGATCAAACGTTGGCGCTGCCGCACACGGCCACCCTAAACGGCACAGTCACAGACGATGGTCTGCCCGCAGGCGGCACGGTGACGATTAGGTGGAGTCACGTAAGCGGTCCTGGCACGGTGATTTTTGCAGATGCAGGTTTGGCGGAAACAACGGCGAGCTTCAGCTTGTCCGGCACATACGTATTGAGGTTATCGGCAAGCGATACGGAGTTAACCAGTCAGAGCGACATTAGGATTACGGTTCAGCCGGAAAACCACGCGCCCACGCTTAACGCGGGCCCGGATCAGATTATTTCCTTGCCGGACGTGGCGCAGTTGAACGGAGCCGCAACCGATGATGCCTGGCCGGCCGGCAGTCTTCTCAGCGTTTCGTGGAGTTTCATAAGCGGTCCCAGCTCAGTTTCATTTGACAACCCCAATTTGCCTACCACGTTCGCCAGATTTTCAGTAGCTGGAACTTACGTGCTGCGTCTTTCTGCCAGCGATGGAGAACTGAGCAGCACTGACGAGCTGACCATCATCGTCACGCCGCCGAATCAGGCGCCTTCAGTAAATGCAGGGTCCGACCGAACGATTTCCTTGCCGGTCACCACGGTGGATCTGAATGGCACAATTTCTGATGATGGCTTGCCGCTCGGTAGCGGCGTGCTAACAAACTGGACCAAGGTGAGCGGCCCGGGATCCGTCGTTTTTGCGAATGCAAATGTCACGGTCACGACCGTCTCATTCAGCGAACCTGGAACTTATGTGTTGCGACTCACCGCCAGCGATTCGCAAATTTCAGCAAGCGACGACATCACGATAGTCGTAACCGATCCCCGGGTGCCTCCGGTGGCGAGGTTCGTCGTTCCCGAATCGACGGGCACGGCCGGAGCCTTTGCGATTGCTGCCTCGGGACCCGCGAGCAACATTCCCCTGGCGGACAACCTGCTGGACGACAACAACGCTACGCTTTGGAATCCCCCGGCTACGACTAACCAGTTTGCGAAATATCAGTTCTACGATCAGCAAAATGTCTTCATCGACCGGGTTCGCCTGCAGAGCAACCAGGCAACGATCAGTTCGACGAATCTTAAAGATTTCGAGGTGCAGATTTCCTCGAGCACCGCCGACGATGGCAGCTTCTTGACTGTTCTGAGCGCAACGATGCTCAACAACGGGCAACTACAGGAGTTCGTGTTTCCCGGTGGCCCGATTCGTGGGCGTTATCTCAAGCTGCTGCTGAAAAACAATTATGGCTCGACGGCCAGCATCTCGCTGGCGACGTTCAATCCCGTCGCCGTCGGCAGTGTCGACAGTCTGCTCTCGCTGTCCGGTCTGACAAATGTGGCGCGTGGCCAGTCTCCGGCCCTGGTCATTAATGGGGCGGCGATCCATAGCTCGAGCTATGGCGGCGGCGCCAGCTCGGCTGATGGTTTGCCTGGGTACGGTCGTGGCGGCTTTATTACCTCCAGCCTGACTAATGAATTTGCAATCGTCCAGCTAGGCGGCGGAACAACTTACAACTTGAAAGGCGTAAGACTCGCGACCTGGTTCGACGCCGGCTTTGGGAACGCTAAACCAACCGCGGTTAAGGATTTTGAAATTTGGGTTTCACCAACGACACCCGAGGCGGTTTCCTTCACGAAGGTCTTGTCGGCAAGCGCGGCTTTCGTTGGCAACGTTCAGAGCTTCATCTTTCCCGGTGGGCCGGTGCCGGCACGTTACGTGAAATATGTGCCGCTTAATACTCAGGGCACTGGAACGGTTATCAACACCGCGGCTTTCGATGTGATTGTCGACAGCGGCGCCAGAGTCATTTCGTCATCAGGTGAACTTGGAACCACGCCCTCTCCGCCTGAGGCTGCCTTTGATGGTGATTCGACCACGATCTGGAATTCGCCAGCCAATGTTGCCACCAACCTCTCAATCAAGACGGCGTTGACAGATGACAAGACTCACAAAGTCTATGGATTTCGCATTAGCGGAGTTAACAATGTGGGATTGCGTGGTCCAAAGGACATTGAGATACGAGTGTCGACCACCACGACCGATGACAGCGCTTTCACCACCGTCTACACCGGTACGCTCACCGCCGCCGTCGGCCCTCAGGAAATCTTGCTGAGTAATCCGACTGACGCTAAGTACGCGCAGTTCTTTTGGAAGAATGGCTACAGCGCACAGTTAGTGAGCGTTTATGAATTGGAAGTGCTAGCCGCGCCTGATCGCGGGTCGGCGGTGATTGCTTTCTCAAATGGGGCAGGGAATGTTGAAGTTGCTCTCGATCTCGATCCAACCAATCTACCGTGGCTTACTCCGGCTAATCAAAATTCGAATGTTTGGTTTAAGTTGTTATTGCCGCGGGCTGAGCTCGCGACCATTTGTCACATCGCGCTAAGACCGGCACTCACGCCCACCGGATACACCGCGCCAAAAGATTTTCAAGTTCAGGTGTCGACCACTGATGCGGCGGATTCTTCGTTCACCACGGTTCTGTCCGGAACTTTGGTCAGTTCAACGCAAATGCAGGATTTCTATTTCGCTCCGGTGCAGGCGAGATATGTGCGGCTCTTGTTGCTTAAGGGCCCGAATGATCTTCGCAGTTTCGCGCTGCACAACTTCCTAATCTACTCGTCCGACACGATTGGCACTACTACACGTTTTATCGACCGGTCCAGCGATGCGGACGGGCAAATTATTTCCTGGACCTGGAATTTTGGAGATGGGAGCAGCAGCAGCCAGCAGCATCCGGTTCATACCTTTGCAGCGGCAGGAGACTACACGGTCACGCTGACTGTTGCCGATAACAGTGGGCTTACCAACAGCTATGCGACCGTCTATCACGTGTTGGGTTCGCTCAATGCTGACTTTGCCATCTCGCCCCTCATCGCTCACGAGGGTGGCGAGGCAGTTCGCTTTGCAGACCTCGGGGAAATGCTGTTGGTCCCCGCTGCTTTACGAACCTACGACTTTGGTGATGGCTCCGCATTGTTTAGTCGATATGCGAAGACAAGTCAGCATACTTTCCAGGACAATGGCGTGTTTCACGTTACCTTAAGCGTCGGTGACTCGCTGGGAGTTAGTCATACAGTTACCAGGGATATTACGGTTCTAAATTTGCCACCGTCGGTGGACATCGATCCGGGCAGGACTCTGGTCTGGGGCGAATCATGGACCAGTGTGCCGCGAATTACGGATCAAAGTTCAGTTGATCGACTTTCGCTTCAGGGACAATGGAACTTTGGTGATGGCGTGACTTCGCAGTGCGTAAACTGCACCAATGCGAACGCTACGGTAACGCATGCCTATGCTCGCCCGGGAAACTACAGCGCGGTGCTGAGCGTGACGGACAAAGACGGCGGGTTGGGATCTGACAGCGCTGACTTTATTGTCAACAAGCGCCCCACCGCTTTGATCTTTCAGAATCCCCCAGTGCAATCGAACGGTCAGCCCCTTGTCATCCAAGCTCAGCTCATCGACGCCTTTGCCAACCAACCGTTGATTGGTAAACCAGTCCAGTTCACCTTAAATGGCGCGTCGTTCAACGCAGTGACCGGAGCAAACGGCATGGCCGAAGTCGCGGTGCCGCTGCCGGCAGGGACAAAGATCGACATCATTACCGGAGCCTTCGCTGAAGAGGAATATTATTTGAGTTGTGGCGGCGTTGCCGTTCCAGTCACGACCGGGGGCACTCCGCCCAGCGGCTCGCGCAGTAACCGAGGGACAAAGTTTTGGTTGATGTTTCCCCAGGCCTATACCGACGGCTTCGGCCCGTTGACCCAAAAACTGTTCATCACCTCAACAGTCGACACCAGCGGCACCGTTTCCATTCCCGGCGCCGGCTTTAACTTCACCCAAAATTTCACAGTGCAGGCCAACACGGTAGCGACTGTGCAACTGCCATCTGTGCAAGTCTTTGAGTCGAACATAATTCAGGCAAAGGGCATTCAGGTCACGGCGCAACTACCAGTATCGGTTTATGGACTGAACCAGCGCACCAACTCATCAGACGGCTTCCTGGCACTGCCGGTCAATAGCCTGGGAACCGATCACTTCATCCTCACTTACAGCAACATGACCTTTGCGCCATCGAGCGAACTCGGCGTTGTAGCAACCGAGAATGGAACGACCGTTACGATTACGCCAGCGGTCACAACGGGCGCGCGCATCGGCGGCGTGCCTTTCAACCTGATCTTCAACCAGGGACAGACGTATCTCTTACAGAACACAATTGCCAATGCGAGCGGCGATCTCACCGGCAGCCGGGTCACCGCTGACAAGCCCATCGCCGTCTTTGGCGGCCACATGGCTGCGACCATTAACGCCGAGGCAGGTTGTTGTGCTGACCATCTGGTCGAGCAACTGCCACCCACAAGCGTTTGGGGAAAACGGTTCGCTACCGTTCCGCTGGCAACCAGAACGAAGGGGGATTTCTTCCGTTTCATCGCCGCGCAGGACGGCACGAGCATTTATCTCAACGGCAGTCTGACCGCAGTGCTCAATCGCGGTAAATGGATTGAACGGATCATTAAGAACCCCACGGAGATTATTGCAACTGCGCCGATCATGGTTGCGCAATACTCGACGAGTAGTAACTACGATCCGCCCACGACCGGTAAGGCTGATCCGTTCATGATGATCATTCCGCCTTACACTCAGTATCTCGATCATTACACGATATCGACCCCGCCGACAGGATTCCCTATCAACTATGCAAACGTCGTCGCGCCGACCGCGTCGCTGGGAAGCATCACGTTGGACGGGGCGCCGATTTCGGCCGGTAGTTTCGTGCCCGTTGGCGTCAGTGGTTTCTCAGGCGCGCAAATCGCGATCACTGCGGGCGCGCATAACTTCGATGGGCCGGTCCGTTTTGGGGTGTTCATCTACGGCTATGCAGCGGACGAAGGGTACGGCTACCCCGCCGGCATGAACATGACGGCGAGGCTGCAAAGTACGAACATCACCATCGCGCCTGAAACGTCTTCGCACTCGATCGATACGTCGGCGTGTGTGGTGGCCACGGTAGTAAATCAGGATCTCTTCCCGCTCGGCGGCAAGGTTCTCAGTTTCACGATTACCGGGGCGAACCCTTCCATTTCTTCCGCGACAACCGATGCAGCCGGCCAGGCCACATTCTGTTACGCAGGGAGTAACCCAGGGTCGGATCAGATCGGGGCGGCGGTAGAAACTTCGCAAGCAACGGCAGCGATCGTTTGGACCGTACCGAACCAGGCGCCATTCGTGAATGCCGGCGCCGACCAAACCAGCACCCAGCCAGCGCCTGCCAATCTACAGGGCTCAGCGACCGACGATGGCTTGCCCGCAAACACACTTAGCGTTTCCTGGTCCAGGGTCAGCGGCCCAGGCAATGTCACCTTCGGCAATGCAAACGCGGCGACGACCACAGCAACTTTTACTGCGGCAGGCGTTTATGTTCTGCGTCTGAACGCGAGTGATACAACGCTTAGCGCGGGCGACGACGTTCAGATCATCGTCAACCCCGCGCCGATCAATCGACCGCCGACGGCGAGTTCCGGACCTGATCAATCTACGACCATAAACGGCAATTTGCTGGTTAATGGCGGAAGTGAAGATCAGCTTGTCAGCGGCGAGATTCCTGGCTGGTTGGAAGTGCAGGGAACAGCCTGGACAACGGGTTCGGCAAATATCGCCCGCGGCTTCCCCGGTGCACAAAGCGGTAACTCGTTCTTCTTCGCCAACGATGCACCGCAGGCCGAACTGCGTCAGGACGTTGATGTTTCCGCCTTTGGCGCGGCGATCGCAGCCGGCACACAGCAGTTTGAATTCAGAGCCTACCTGCGTTCGGCGCTCGAAGCCGCACCTGACTCAGCCCGCGTAGTGGTCGAGTATCGCGACGCCGGCAATACGAATGTGCTCGCCGCGCTCGACTCTGGAGAAATTGTTTCCACCGAGGCCTGGCATTTGACTGATGACGGGCGTCTTGCGCCGCTCGGTACCGGCTGGATCCGCGTACGCTTGCTCGGAACTCGCAACAGCGGTGCGACTAACGATGCTTTGTTTGATTCGATCAGCTTGCGACCGATTGGCAATGCCGCAGTCAGACTCTATGGAATGACAGCTGACGACGGTTTGCCTTATGGCAGCAGTCTGTCCGCTTCCTGGACAACCGTGAGCGGACCGGGCCTGGTGAGTTTCACCGATTCGAGTTCCGCTGCCTCGGCGGCTTCCTTTGTGAGTCCGGGTACTTATGTTCTACGTCTGACAGCGAGCGATGCCGAGCTCATCTCCAGCGACGACGTAACCGTCAACATTTCCCCAGCGAACCAACCACCGGTTGTCACCGCTGGTGCTAATCAAACTATTACGCTACCGGCAACCGCCGTTCTCAACGGCGCCATCACCGACGACGGGCAACCTGCAGGCAGCAATGTGTCGGTCGCCTGGAGCAAACTCAGTGGGCCCGGCATCGTCACGTTTGCAAATGCAAATCAGGCTGCGACAACCGCGAGCTTCAGCGTTTCGGGAAATTATTTGCTGCGCCTGACCGCGGCTGATTCGGAATACGAATCGAGTGCTGAGGTAACGATCACTGTCATTCCGGCGCTGGTGCAAGTCAATCAACCGCCAGCAGTCAACCCTGGGCCAAACCAAACTATCTCGCTGCCGACAGACACCGTCACGCTCAACGGCGTCGTTACCGACGACGGCTTGCCTGCGGGCCGCACGTTGACGATTACCTGGACACAAATCAGCGGCCCGGGCGTGGTTACGATCGCTGCTGCGAACAGCACTGTGACCACGGCGCAGTTCAGCGCAGTTGGTATTTATGTCTTGCGATTGAGCGCTAGCGACGGTGCGTACCTGATAAGCGCCGATGTCGGCGTAACTCTGGCGCCACAGAACTATCCGCCCACGGCGAACGCCGGTACGGATCAAACCACCTTGCTGTCACAACCGGTGCAACTCAACGGCAGCGCCAGCGACGACGGCTTGCCTGCGGGCAGCAATCTTATAACGAGTTGGTCTGCGGTTAGCGGCCCAGCCGCGGTTACTTTCGACAATCCCAACGTCACGATCACTGGCGCGCACTTCACGGCAAGGGGAACTTACGTGCTGCGACTGACGGCGAGCGATGGTGCGCTAACAGCCAGCGATGAACTCACGATCACGGTCAGCGACAACGTGGCCCCACCCAACGTTGAGATCACGTCGCCCGCCGATGGCAGCAGTGTCACCGAACCTGCGATCGTGATTGGTTCAGTGAGCACCGGCGCCTGGGTGCTGGAATACAGCCTGGCCAGCGACGACAATGCGAACAATCGCAACTGGACCACGTTTGCGACCGGCAACGGCCCGGTGACTAATTCATCGTTGGGCACGCTCGACCCAACCATGATGCTCAACGGTTTGTTCGACCTGCGTTTATCGGCGACCGATAGCTACGGACAAATCACGCGCACCACGCAAGCCGTAGTCGTCGAGCGCAGTCTGAAAGTTGGCAACTTCACGATTTCGTTCAGCGACCTGAATATTCCGGTGGCCGGGCTGCCGATGGAAGTCACGCGGACTTACGACAGCCGCGACAAACGCGTAGGTGATTTCGGTGTCGGCTGGACCTTGGGCGTGAAGAACATTCGCCTTGAGAAGGCACGCGTCATTGGTCTCAAGTGGTTTGAGACAAAGTCCGCTGAGGCTTTTCCGAACTATTGTCTCGAGGCGACTGGCTCACATCTCGTTACCGTCACCTTCCCAGGCGGCAAGGTGTTCAAGTTTGAAGCTGTAACATCGCCTAAATGCCAGCGCTTTGCTCCAATCAGCGGCGGCACGCTGACGTTTACACCTTGGCCGGGGACAAACGGCACGCTGGAAATTGTGGGCCCGGCAGAGTTTCAGGTTGCAGGCAGCGTGCCCGGGCCAGTCAACCTGATCGGCTTCGGCGGCGGCGTGGATATTTTCAATTCGTCGCTGTTCAAGTTCACTGCCGAAGATGGCACCGCGTTTATCATCGACCAGCGCACCGGACTGCAAAGCATTCACGATACAAACAACAACACGGTGACGTTGAGTGCTGGCGGCATCCTTCATTCCGGCGGCAAGAGCATTACTTTCGAACGCGACACGCTCGGTCGCATCACCCGCGTCATCGATCCGGCGGGCAACGCGCAAACTTACACTTACGACGGAGCGGGCGACCTCGTCTCCTACACTGACAACGAAAACAACAGTTCAACCTACACCTACGACGCTACACATCGGCTGTTGACCATTCACGATCCGCGTGGCGTGCAACCGATTCGCAACGACTACGACGCCGACGGCCGTCTGATCAGCCACACCGACGGCTTTGGGAAAGTCATTACCTATACACACGATCTGCCGGGCCGCACCGAGACGATCACGGATCGCCTGGGCCACGCGACCACCTTCCAGTATGACGAGCGCGGCAACGTCCTGACGAAGACCGACGCGCGCGGCGGCGTGACTACATTTACTTACGATGCCAACGACAATGTTTTGTCTGAGACAAACGCGCTCGGCAAGACAACTACCTACACCTACGACGCCAACGATCATCGCACCAGCATCACCGATCCGCTCTCGAACGTGACGCAGTTCACTTACAACGGACGCGGCAAGCTGCTGACCACGACCGATCCGCTCCTGCACGTCACCACCAACACCTACAACGGATCCGGGAATCTGCTGAGCACAAAAGACGCGCTCAACAACATAACCACTTTTGCCTACAGCCCGTTTGACGGCCAGCGCATTCTCATGACCGACGCGCTGAACAACAGCACGCATTACGAGTACACCGATGGATACCTGACGAAGGAAACCGACGCGCTTGGTCACGAGATAAAATTCAGCTACGACGGGAACGGCAATCGCGCCAGCCAAACCGTCGAGCGTACCAACGCCGGAGGGCAACTTGAGACGATCACGACGACTTATGAATACGACAAGCTGAATCGTCTGCTGAAGACTACCTTCGCCGATGGTTCATCCGCACAAGTGGA
>JANMKA010000109.1:0-10509 GCA_031371765.1 Blastocatellia bacterium | reverse complement strand
CCCCTCGTCGCGGAAATTGGCGACGACAGTTACGGCGTAGTCGATAACATTGGCGATAAGTTTTTGGTCTTTACCGATCGCAAGGCGCCAAATGGTCGCGTATTTCTTTTCGATCCCAAGAAGCCTGAAGAAGGGAACTGGAAAGATGTCATCTCAGAAAAATCTGAGCCCATTGACGATGTGAACACAGCCGGCGGCAAAATCTTCGTGAGTTATCTGAAAGATGTTGCGGCTGGCGTTGAAGTTCATAATTTGGACGGCAAACTGGAAAATGAAATTAAGTTACCCGGCCTGGGCGCGCTGCCTTCACCGCCGCCGGGAACGCCAAGTTCATTTGCCGGCAAAACTGATGATAAGTTTGTATTTTACACGTTTACTTCTTTTAATTTTCCACCCACGATTTACAAATACGACATAGCGACTAAAGCGTCGAGCCTGTTCCGCCAATCTGAGATTCCTGGTTTCAAGTCAAACGACTTTGAAACTTCTGAAGTCTTCTTTACCAGCAAAGACGGCACGCGCGTGCCGATGTTCCTGGTCCATAAAAAGGGAATCAAGCTCGACGGCAATAATCCGACCGTGTTGTACGGCTACGGCGGGTTCAACATCACCACTTCGCCAAACTTCAGCGCCTTGCGCCTGGCGTTGCTCGAGCAGGGCTTCGTTTACGCTTCCGCAAACATGCGCGGCGGCGGCGAGTATGGCGAAAAGTGGCATGAAGCCGGCATGAAGCTTAAGAAACAAAATGTTTTTGACGACTTCATCGCGGCCGCTGAGTATTTGATTAAGAACAAGTACACCTCGCCTGAGAAGCTGGCGATTCAGGGGGGCTCGAATGGCGGCTTGTTGGTCGGCGCCGTTTCCAATCAACGACCGGAGTTATTCCGGGCCGTCGTAGAACAGGCAGGCGTGATGGACATGTTGCGCTTTCACAAATTTACGATTGGTTGGAACTGGATTGCAGACTATGGCTCGAGTGAAAATGAACCGGAGTTCAAAGCGCTCTATGCTTACTCACCGATTCATAACGTCAAACCCGGCGTGAGCTATCCGGCAACCTTGATCACGACCGCAGACCATGACGACCGCGTTGTGCCCGCGCACAATTTCAAATACGCGGCGGCGTTGCAAGCGGCACAGGGTGGTCCAAACCCAATTCTGATTCGCATCGATACGAAGTCAGGTCACGGCGCCAGCAGCACGACCAAAGCAATCGAGCAGGCAGCGGACATCTATTCGTTTCTGATGTGGAACTTGGGAGTGACGCCGAAGTAGACAGGAAACTGTAAACAGGAAACTGTAAACAGGAAACAGCAAGCAGCCCTTACAAGAATACTGGCATTAGATCTTGATGCCACACTTTACAGAGTTGCTTGCTGTTTCCTTTGGCGCATGCTAAGGACACGGCATGCGCGACTTCAGGCAGATCCAAGTCTGGGACAAGGCTCATAGGCTTGCACTCGAAACGTATAAAGCCACCGCCGCCTTTCCCAGAGAAGAGCTCTACGGGATTACCAGTCAGCTCAGACGAGCATCCGCTTCAATACCAGCAAACATCGCAGAAGGCTTTGATCGCGAGGGAAATGGCGAACTTGCGAAATTCCTACAAATTGGGATGGGTTCAGCTTACGAGGTTGAGTATCACGCGATACTGGCAAAGGATTTAGGCTTTATTAGCGAAGACTCTTACGATCTACTCTCAGCACGAATCATCGAAGTGAAACGCATGCTGGCTGCGCTTCTTGTAAAGGTTAGAGCCGACCGCTAGGAAGAACTTTTGTGTTCGGCAGGCCAATTAGAACTTAAGCGGCAGGCTCGCATTGTTCTTCGCTGGCTGTTTACTGCTTGCTGTCTGCTGTGTGCTTAACAGGCAAGGTAATGGTAACAACGAGGCCGCCGGTAGAAACATTGGCGGCTTCAACTGTGCCACCATGCAGGCGAACGGCGCGTTCGGCGATTGCCAGGCCAAGTCCGGTGCCGCCGCTATTTCTATCGCGCGCTTCGTCGACGCGATAAAAAGGACGGAAGAGTTTATCGAGCGACTCTGCCGGAACGCCCGGGCCATAATCGCGAACCGTTATGACCGCTTGATCGCCGCAAGCCAACTTCACCTCGACCGCAGTTTCGTCCGCGGTGTACTGCACCGCATTGCGAACCACGTTTTCAATGGCGCGCCGCAAGAGCTGCTCGTTGCCGAGCATGTTGCAGGCAGTAGGAGCCTCGAGCAGCACCGAGCGGTTGCGATTTCTCGCTTCATAAGCGGCGTCGTCAACAATCTCTTGTACTAACTGAACAAGATCAAACGAAATCTTCTCGACTGCTTCGGTGTGGCTCTCAAGCCGGGTAAGGGCCAGCAGTTGTCCAATCATCTCGTTGAGCATCTCGGCTTCGCGCTCAATTCGTTGCAAAGCACTGGCAGCGTCAGCGCCGGCCCGCTGCCTGGCCAGTTCCAGCGCCACATTCAGTCGCGCCAGTGGCGAACGCAATTCATGCGAGATGTCGCCGAGCAAACGCCGCTGGCCATTGACCAACGATTCAATCTTTTCAGCCATTTGATCAAAGTCGGTTGCCAGTGCGGCCAGCTCATCACGTCGATTACGGAATGCCGGCGCCACGCGCGCACTGAGGTTGCCGCGCGCTAGCTCCTGCGTGGCCGCGCGTAGCTTGGTTACAGGTGCTGTCAAATATCTTGCCAGCCAGTAACAGAACAATCCGGCGACCGTAATGATGGCGAGCAAATGCAGCAGGTGGTTCCACAAGGGCGCCGAGCGCATTTGCATGGGCAACTCGGCAACCAGCACATACTGTGCGCCACTCGGGGAAGTTACCGGCTGGGCCATTAATCCAGGTGGCCCATGTGGGCCAAACTCTGGTGCCTGGGTCTGAAGCACGCGCCGCACGACACCGGGCGCGTCTTCAGGAACTTTGCGTTCTGCTAATTCACGAAGGTTACTATCAAAAAGAAAAATGCGAACGTGACCCTCGTGCTCGACCCGATCACAGTAAGCGGCCAGCGCTCTCGCACCGTCGCGTTCATAAATCTCGGCTGCCACTTGCGCGTAACCATTCACTGCCGCATCCAGTGGTCGTCGCATTGGAGGATGAAACGGATCCGGTCGCAGCAATTCGCCAACCAGAAAGGTACCGACCACGACAGTTAACAATGCCGCGCCAAACCAAAGAAAGATTTTAAGAAAGAGACTTCGTCCCAATTCTCTGCTCCGCTTCTTCATCTGTGCAGTCTATGTGTTCTCTGTGCCTCGGTGTTGGATCCTTAACGACCAGCCAGCACAGGCACCGAGAACACAAAGAACGCACAGAGTTCTTACTCAGTTGGCAGCATAGATGTACCCGACACCGCGCACGGTCTTAATGCGTTCGACATCGCCGAATTGATGTCCCAATTTTTTTCGCAGGTTGCTAATGTGCATATCGATGCTGCGATCGAAAGGGGAAGTACTGCGGCCCAGCACCTCTTTTGAAAGTTCTTCGCGAGTTATGATTCTGCCGGCCGCTCGCAACAACTTTTCCAGCAAATCAAATTCGACCGCGGTCACCTCAACAACCTGACCGGCGCGTCGCACCACGCGGGTCGCAGGATCGAGTTCGACATCGCCCCCGGTCAATGGTCCCGATTGACTAGGTTCGCGCGCATCGTGCGCTTGACTACGCCGCAGGATGGCGCGGATTCGGGCGACCAGTTCACGGGGATTGAAAGGCTTTGGCAAATAATCGTCAGCGCCGATTTCCAAGCCGACGATGCGATCGACGTCATCGCCGCGCGCGGTCAACATCAACACCGGCACTTTCGACTCGGCGCGAATGCGGCGCAACACTTCAAAACCATTCAGGCCGGGCAACATGACATCGAGCACTACGATTGAAAAGTTTCCCGCCAGGGCCACCTCAGCGCCCTGATCGCCGCGGTTCACTGCCTGGATTTCAAACCCGAGCGGCTCGAGGTATTCAGTCACCAGCTCGCAGAGCGCCACGTCGTCGTCGATGATTAATATCTGGTCCATTGGGTTGACCAGGCATTGTAGCCCAACCGGCTAGTCGTCTTTGTAAAGAAGTGTCAATTGAGCGGCAAAGAGCAAAGAGCTAAGGGCGAAGTGCGAAGGGCGAAGGGCAAAGGGCGAAGAGCAAAGAGAAAAGGGACGCTTCGCGTTTTGCTCTTGCCCTTAGCACTTAGCCCTTTGCCGTCTGGCGCTTTACAAAACTTTACATTGCATTAACTGAGTCTTTACGTCTGGCGGAAGGGAACTGGCGTATAACTGCAGTATGCAAAGACCGGCCAGGCGGAATACACTGTCGGCCAAACTATTAGAGGAGATCGAAATGAAGAAAAAAATCTTAGTACTTGCCGGCATCGCTGCGCTGCTAATTGGCGCAACGGTTTTTGCGCTGGCACAGCATCCGGGCATGGGCGAAAAGATGCGCGGTCAAGGACCGGGCGACATGGTTGAACATATGTCTCGCGAACTGAACCTGACCGATGCCCAAAAGGCCCAGGTCAAAACGCTTTTCGAAGCGCAGAAAGCGACGGAAGAACAGCGACATACCAAACTTGACGAGCTGCGCAAACAGATCGACGCCGCCACCGCGAACGGTCAGTTCGACGAAAACACGGTGCGCAATCTCGCCAGCCAACAGTCGCAGTTAATGACCGACCAGATGGTTGATCATATGCGCCTGCACTCGCAGATTTATGGCCTGCTGACAGCCGAACAAAAAACCAAAGCTGATCAGATGATGAAGATGCACGGGGAAGGCGGACCAGGCGGACCAGGCGGACATGGTCATCATGGACCACCACCACCGCCACCGGGATCCGGTTTCTAAAAACGGACTGACGGCAATAGAGGAAAGGGTCATCGATGAATGTCGATGACCCGTTTTCATTGCCCCGCATCTAATTCTGGTGACGAGACTGTTCCAGAGATGTTACCGGCGCCAGCGCACACCGTCTTTGGTGTCTTCGAGAATAATGCCGCGATTGGCAAGTTCGTCGCGGATTTCGTCGCTGCGAGGAAAGTCGCGGCGGCGGCGCGCTTCCTGCCGCTCATCGATCAAGCTTTGAATTTCGCTGTCGAGCATTTCATTGCTTTCAGCGCCAAAGATATTCAGCACCGTGTCGATTCTTTTTATTAGCGCGAGCAGTTCCTGTTTGTTTTCTTCTTTTACTTTTTTGCGGGCCAGCGCGGTGTTTACTTCGCGGCTGAGATTATGAACGACGGCCAGCGCCACCGAGGTGTTCAAGTCGTCGTCCATCCCTGCTTCAAATTCTTCCGCCGCCCGCAGCGCGATATCGTGAAGCGCCTCGTTCATCCCAGCTTCGCTTTTGGCTTCCGTCAGCCGCGCCCGAAAATCGCGCAAGCCCGCTACTGTTTTTTCGGCGCCGGCCAATACATCAAAGTTCAAATTGATCTGCTTGTTATAAGGAACGCTCAACAAGAAATAGCGAATGCCTGCGGCTGAATAACCCTTCGCTTTCAAATCGCGAAACGTGTAGTAGTTGCCTTTCGACTTCGACATCGTTTCGCCTTCGACTTTGAGATGTTCAAAGTGAATCCAGTAACGAACAAACTGCTTGCCGGTCGCGCCTTCGCTTTGCGCAATCTCGTTTTCGTGATGTGGGAAGACGAGGTCGATGCCGCCGGCGTGAATGTCAAAAGTCTCGCCCAGATATTTCATGGACATCGCTGAACATTCGATGTGCCAGCCTGGACGGCCGCGACCGATGGGCGCATCCCATGCCGGTTCATTTTCATTCGCCGGCTCTTTCCACAACGCAAAATCGCGCGCGTCCTCTTTTTCATATTTGTCGGTGTCGATGCGCTCGCTGGCGCCGGCGATGTTGCCGGCGAAATTAATCTTCGAGAGTTTGCCGTACTCGGGAAAGGAAGCGATGCGGTAATAGATAGAGCCATCCGAGGTGTAGGCGTGATTCGTCTCGAGCAGTTTCTCGATCAGCGAAACCATTTCCGGAATGTGTCGCGTCGCTCGCGGCACGATCTCGGGCCGCTCGCAGCCAAGCGCATCAAAGTCTTCCCACAGCGCGTCAATGTATTTCGCGGTGTAGTCGTCGATCGAGAGCCCGGCTTCCTGCGACTTGGCAATGATGCGGTCTTCAACGTCCGTGATGTTCATCACGTGCGTGACTTTGTAGCCCTTGAATTTCAGATAACGACGCACGATGTCGGCAGCGACGGCGGAGCGAAAATTACCGATGTGACCATACTCCCAGACAGTTGGACCACAATAGTAAAAACGAACCTCGCCCTCGTTCATTGGGTGAAACTCTTCGACGCGGCCGGACAGTGTGTTGTGAAATCGAAGCATGCAAATATTTGTTAGCAGATACGCGCCCCCGGATTTACCGCGGACGCGCAGGTTTGCGAGTCTAGGAAAGGATCAAGTGCGAGTCAAACGCTGGGCAGCTAAAGACAGATGTTCGGAAATGAAAAATGAGAAATGAAAAATGGTGAATTCAACTTCCAAGTGCAACAGTGGATCGCTTTCGCTCCAGCGGAGCGAGATGTTTATAGATAATGCTCTGAACCCGATGCTCGCGCTCCAGCGGAGCGCAATGTTTCCCAGATTGGCCGGGAGACCGACTTATGTTTCGCTCCGCTGGAGCGAGGAGAATCTTTTGGCGGTCGCGCGTTCTATAAACATCTCGCTCCGCTGGGGCGAAGCAAAAGTCCTGCTCAGCTATGTTCTTTATCATCTTTTCGAAAGTGTTCCCAACCGCCGGGTTCGAGATTCCAGACGCGCGCGCCTTCCGAGATTCGCACGCCGGCTGACTGTTCTTCGATCGCGCCAATACAGGTTAACGGAACGCCATCGACTCGCTTGGGCAGCTTGCCCACGTTTTCAGGTTTGACTGTGAAGAGCAACTCAAAATCTTCGCCGCCATGTAGCGCCAGCATCAACGGATCTAGCGCGCGCCGGCCGCAGATTTCAGTCACCACTTGATCAATAGGAATTCGCGCCGCATCAATCACAGCGCCTACATTGCTTTCTTTGCAAAGGTGATTGAGGTCCGAAGAGAGTCCATCACTGATATCAATCATCGCAGTCGCCAATTGTTGTTCGCCTAACAACATTCCCCAGCCGACACGCGGATCGGGACGCAGTTGTCGCAGTAACAAGCGATCGGCAGAGTGTTCCTCCAAACGTCTTGGCCCACTTGCAACGTGCACACGCACGCCGTGCTCAATTAAGCGCAACCCAGCAGCAGCGTCGCCGAGAAAGCCAGTCACAAAAATGTGGTCGCCGGGCGCTGCGCCACTTCGCAGCACCGCGCGACCCGCATCGCATTCGCCGATAAGCATTGAATCAATGACGATCTTATCCGTAGTGCGCGAAACGTCACCGCCAGCTAATTCAACTCCATACTGCTCAGCCAAACTGAAGTAGCCGTCGTACAGCCGTTCCGCGAAACCTGATTCCCAAACATCCGTAGGCAGTCCGATGGAGACAAACCCCCAGCGCGCGCGCGCGCCCATCGCCGCAATGTCGGAAAGCGAAACCGCCAGTGCTTTGTGACCGAGCAATTCCGGAGTGGTGGTGTCCCGCTTGAAATCTACATCCTCAATCAACAAGTCGGTCGTAACGATCGAATCTTTACCGCCTTGTGAACGAATGACTGCCGCATCGTCGCCGATACCCTGGATAAGTGCTGAGTGCTGAGTGCTGAGTGCTGAGGTGGCACCTTGTTTCGCGCTGACCCGAGCGCGGAGCTTGTTTATGAAATCGAACTCGTTCATGTTAGGTAGCAAAAAGCGGTGCTGATTGGAAAGGTCGTGAAAGTCTCAGGTTTGGGAAGGGGGCATGCCCTCGCCCGTTGAACCCCTATCAGTCTAAGCGGGGGGCATGCCCCCTTCCCAACCCTGAGATTGTTCAACTTGAATCATTGCTTCATCTCTGAGCCTCGATAGAAGGTCTTCAGAGATTGCGGCGCAGGGAATCCAGGCCCGCCTCGATGGTTTCAATGGAAGTGGAAAAAGAGAAGCGTAGATGAGACTCACCGTCAGGTCCGAACACAACGCCGGGCACTGTCGCCACCTGCGCACGATCGAGCAGAATTTCCGCGGCTTCGCGGCTGTCGCGACTGACACGCGAGACATCCGGAAATGCATAAAACGCGCCCGCCGGTTTTTCGCAGGTTAGTCCCAACTCATTAAGGCCAGCCAAAAGCAGATCGCGCCGCTGCTTGTAGGCGACTCGATTCGTTTCCAGCATGTCGGATTCGGTTGTGAACGCAGCCAGCGCGGCCCATTGCGTCGGTGTCGAAACGCCGTTGGAAGAATACAGCGTCGTCTTGCGCATGCCCGTCATCCACGGCTCTGCCGCGACCGTGTAGCCCAGTCGCCAGCCCGTCATCGCAAAAGATTTTGACAGCGTGAAGATTGTAATCGTGCGTTCAAACATTCCTTCGAGCGAGGCAATGGAAAAATGCTCGCCTTCGTAAACCAGGTCTTCATACGCTTCATCTGCAAACACGATCAGATCTCTGTCCTGGGCAAACCGCGCCACGGCGCGCGCTTCGTCTTGGGTGAACACAACTCCGGTTGGATTCTGCGGTGTGTTGTAGTAAATCGCGCGCGTGCGATCCGTCGCGTAAGTGGCGAGAGTTTTTTCAAAACCTTCAGTGCGGGCCAAGGCTGTGGGAACCAGTACCGGTCGCCCTTCGCAGTGCGCAATCAAATCCTTTATCGGCGTCCAGTAAGGAGAGAAGACCAGAACCTCGTCGCCGGGATTAACGACTGATTGAAAGGCGCCGAACAAACCCTGCATGCCGCCGTTCATGATGATGACGTCGTTAGGCTGCGCCGCAATGTTATTTTTCGTGCGCAGCTTGTCGGCAATCGCGGCGCGCAGTTCAGGAATGCCGGACGACGGCGCGTAACGAGTTTTGTTTTCATCAAGCGCGCGCTTCATCGCTTCCTTCACAAAGTCGGGCGTGTTCAGGTAAGGCTCGCCGCCTTCGAACTGATAGACGTTCGCGCCCTGCTCGCGCAGTTTCATTATGCGATTGCGAACGTTAACGATGTCAGAGAAGCCTATTTCATCAAGCCGTGAGGCAAGGCGGAAAACAGTTGGAGACGTGGTCACTGTGGAAAGCTTTCCTCTGCGTGCGGAGAATCGAAGGCGGATTATAGCTTGGCGACTGCAAGCGGTCTAGCGAGGCCTGAGCAACCTGTGGATGTTCATTGCGCGGTCTCATGCGAAAGGCACCTTAAAGCTTTTTGGAACGAGCAAGCCGCAATCGGCAGGTTTTGAACACTAAGTGCTTTTTACCAAGGCGCACCAGGCGCGCTCGAAATTACCTCAGAAGATACTTTTAAGAATCAGTTTTAACTAACCGGGGCTAAGTGCAAGTATTGACACGCCAAACGCCCCGCAGTAACATGGCGGCCGCGTCGGGCTGCCGCGCAATCTCGCGATTAGTTCTCCTTAATTTCCTGAGCCGGAAAGTAGCATAGACTTTAGTCTGTACCGAGATCCACAGGTCAAGGCTGTGCCACCAAAACCAGCACCGACTAAAGTCCGTGCTACAAGATCATGGCCCGTTCTGCCGTAGCCATTCCCGAAAAGCTTTTCTTTAAGATCGGCGAAGTTTGCGAACTGGCTGGTGTGCAGGCGCATGTGTTGCGCTATTGGGAGTCGGAATTTCCCACGCTGGCGCCGCAGAAGAATCGCGCCGGCCAGCGCGTCTATCGCAAACGCGATGTGGAAATGGCGTTGCGGATTAAGGAATTACTTTACGAGGATCAGTACACGATTGCCGGCGCGAAGAAGCGCTTGGCCAACGATTTGCGCGCCGGCGGTAAGCTGAAAATCCTTTCACCGGAAAACGGCGAAGACCACGAGGAAGAGTCAGGCGAGAACGCCGTATCTGCGCGCACCGGTATTAAGAACGAGATGTCGCGCGCTGTCTCGGAAGCCAGGACCGCTGAAGATCGCAAAGCGTTGCGCAAGGTTGCGACTGAGTTGCGTGAGCTCTTATCGCTGCTGGAAAGCGAACCACGCAAGACGCGCTGATTTTTGTGTTGCAAACTGTTAGTTTGCGTTGGTTGTCAGGCTTTCAAGTTGAGCGTGACGAGTCACCGCAAACTAACAGTTTGCTTTACAACTCAGGACAAGAACTGACGGTTTGCGTTACTTGTTCTTTGCAGTGATACTTGGAGCGACGGGACGTGGCGCAGCCTGGTAGCGCGCACCCTTGGGGTGGGTGAGGCCCCGAGTTCGAATCTCGGCGTCCCGACCAGTTCAAAGGCTTCCAATCAAAACGATTGGAAGCCTTTTATTTTGGCCGCAAATAATGGTCGCGAATTAGTGGCATAGACTTTTAGTCTGTGATTTCGTCGCAGCCACCAGACTAAAGTCCGGGCCACATTTCGCGGCTAAGCGAGTTCAGTGATCACAATTTCTGAAGTCAGCGCTCTATGCACCGGACACTTATGCGCGATTTCCTGAAGCCGGGCGCGTTGTTCTCCAGTT
>JANMKA010000102.1:0-18354 GCA_031371765.1 Blastocatellia bacterium | reverse complement strand
GCGAAATCCGAATGTCGCCGGAAGCGCCTTTTCAGGAAGTCAAACAAGCGGTCGACTTAAGCAAGGCGGACATCATCGTTGCCGTCGGCCGTGGCATTAAGAGCAAAGACAATCTGGCGCTGGCAGAAAAACTTGCGGCGGCCCTCGGCGGAGACCTGGCGGCGTCACGGCCAATTTGCGATGCCGAGTGGCTGCCGATTGATCGGCAAATCGGATCGTCGGGACAAACTGTCGCGCCGAAGCTTTATATTGCATTGGGAATCTCCGGCGCGATTCAGCATCTGGTGGGGATGAAGAACTCCGGAACGATCGTGGCCATCAACAAAGATCCCGAGGCGCCGATTTTCGACATCGCCGATTACGGCATTGTTGGCGATCTCTTTGAAGCCGTGCCGGTGCTGACCGAAGAAATTAAGAAGATCAAAGGCGCTGCCTAAGTAGTCCTGGCATAACGCAGTTCTTCGATCAGAAAGCGGAAATATTAAAGTAGTCCGTGTGGACCTTGGATTCTCTGTGCGTCCTTTGTGAACTCTGTGCCTCTGTGGTGAGACTCGTTCAGCCAAAAAAGTAATCCACCATTGAGTCACAGAGGACACAAAGGACGCACAGAAAGCGGATCCTGAAATCGCCCATGACATTTAAGGCAGAGCTGTCTTAACGTTTGCGTGCGCGAATCTATCTAAGACCCCCATTTATTACCCCAACTTTCAGCCATATTGATTTGGAGGACTCTAATCATGCGTAAGCTTTTTTCAATAATTGCGATCGCAGCGGCGTTTATCTGCGCGCTCGCTTTCGCAAATCGATCAAGCGAAGCGGCTCATTCCAACGCGAGGTTGCGGTCTGTGCCGACAATCGAAGCTGGAAAGCTTCCTGGCTTTGATGTTGGCAATATGGACACCAGCGTTTCCGCCTGCGCGAACTTTTTCCAATATGCGAATGGTGGTTGGACCGCGAAGAATCAAATTCCAGCGGCATTCTCGCGCTGGGGTCGATTCGAAGTTCTGGACGAGCAAAACATTGCCGTGCTTCATGGCATTCTCGATGGACTGCTGGCGAAAAAATCATTGAAAGCCGGAACCAACGAACAAAAGATCGCTGATTATTACCGCAGTTGCATGGACGAGCCGGGCATCGAGGCGCAAGGGGTGCAGCCGATTCAGCCCGAACTCGATCGCATCGCCGCAATCAACGACCTCGGCGGGCTGCAGGCGGAAATCGCGCGTTTCCACGCTTATCGCATTCCCGCCGTCTTTGGCTTTGGCGGCGCGCAGGATTTCAAAAACTCCCGGGCTGTGATCGCGCAGGCGGCGCAAGGGGGGCTGGGCCTGCCGGACCGTGATTACTATACGAAGGATGACCAGAAGTCGCGCCAGACTCGCGATGAGTATCAAAAGCACGTCGCGCGCATGTTCGAGTTGCTGGGCGACGCGCCGGATCGCGCGACCGCGGAGTCTCAAATCGTAGTTGCTATCGAGACCAAGCTGGCGGAAAACTCGTCAACGCGCGTTCAGCGCCGCGACCCGGAAGCGAACTACCATCCGATGAACCGGACTGAGTTGAGCGCGCTAACGCCGCACTTTGATTGGCGCAACTATTTTGACGGCGTGGGTCTGCCGACCATCGACAAGATAAATGTGGGCCAGCCTGACTTCTTCAAAGCCGCCGACAAACTCCTGTTGGCCATCTCACTGGATGATTGGAAGTCGTATCTTCGCTGGCACCTGCTCAATTCGACAGCCGGAACGCTGTCGGCAAAGTTTGTCCAGGAGGATTTCAACTTTTCGGGCAAGTATTTGCAGGGCACGAAGGAAATGCAGCCACGCTGGCGGCGCTGTATTGTTAGCACCGATCGCGCGCTTGGTGAGGCGCTGGGCCAGCTCTACATTCAAAAAACGTTTACGCCGGCGGCGCGGGTGCGCGCTCAGGACATGGTAAAGAACCTGGTTGATGCGCTCCGCTCCGACCTGACGACACTGAGTTGGATGAGCCGAGAAACGCGGCAGAAGGCGATTGCAAAACTCGATGCCTTCATTCGCAAGATTGGTTATCCCGACAAGTGGCGCAGTTACGAAGCGCTGCAAGTTAGTCGCGGGCCTTTCTACAACAACACGATCTCGGCGCGACAGTTTGAAGTAAAGCGCAACCTGGGCAAGATCGGTAAGCCAGTTGATAAAACCGAGTGGGGCATGTCCCCGCCGACCGTAAACGCTTACTACAACCCGAGCATCAACGAGATCGTTTTCCCGGCTGGGATACTGCAACCGCCTTTCTACGATCCCAAAGCAGACGATGCGTTTAACTACGGCGGCATCGGTGTTGTCATCGGCCACGAGATGACGCACGGCTTTGACGATTCGGGCGCGCGCTTTGATGCCGATGGCAATCTCGCCATGTGGTGGACACCTGATGACTTTAAGAAATTCAAAGACCGGACTGACTGCGTCGTCAAACAGTTTGATGGCTACGAAGTGGAACCAGGCTTGAACCAAAACGGCAAGCTGGTCGTTGGTGAGTCGGTCGCAGATCTTGGTGGACTGGCGGTGGCTTATGCTGCTTACCAGAAATCGCTCCACGGAAAACCGGGAAAGGTGATCGCCGGCTTCACACCAGAGCAGCGTTTCTTTTTAGGCTACGCGCAGATTTGGGCGCAGAACATTCGTCCCGAAGCGGCGCGGCTGCGAGTGGCAACCGACCCGCATCCGCTCGGTCGCTTTCGTGTCAATGGGCCGCTGTCGAACATGGAATTGTTTGCGACGGCTTTCCAATGCAAGGCGGGCGATCCAATGGTGCGAGCCGCGGATAAACGTTGCCAGATTTGGTAAAGGTTTTGTTAGTCGCGGATTTTCGACGGATGAACGCGGATCAGAGTGAGAGGAACTACCTTACTCTTTAGTTGTTTTCTGATTCGCGTTATCCGCGTTTATCCGCGGCAAATTCTTGGCCGCCGCCGCGCCACGCAGGTCGCTCACAACTTCATCCGGCTTCCAATCGTTGCCGCGATAGACCTTGACCACTTTGCCATCAGGGCCGATGACCGCGGTCCGGAGCGAGTGAATAACCTGCTGGTTGCCGGTTTCTGAGTCCAGGTAATAGCGCATCCCAAAATACTGCGCTATCCCTTTCACCTCGTCCGCACTGCCCGATGCGAATTCCCAGTGTGCAAACGTCTCGTCGGAATATCTGCCGGTAAATGCCGCCCCGTAACTGCGCAGCACTTTAGGCGTATCGTATTCAGGATCGAAACTGATGCTCAGCAAATGCGTCTTCGCGTAAAGTTCGGGCTGCTTCTGCAGTTCCTGATCGATGGCCGCGAAGTTGTTGCTCATCAAGGTACACTGGTCCGGGTCCGGGCAGCGCGTGTAAATGAACGTCAGGACGAGCGCCTTGCTGCGGTAGTCGTGGAGGCGAATTGCTTTTCCGTCCTGGTTGACCAGCCGGTAGTCCGGAATTTCGTCGCCTACCTTCGGACCCATGCCTTCGCCGCTAACGGGTGCGGCGCTATCAGAAGCCTCTTTTGCGATCACTACGTCCTCGAGCCATGACTTGGCGCCATCCACAACCAGAGTGGCCGTGACATGATCACCCGGAACCAGCGGTACTTCGAAAACCCACCACCAGTCTTCGCCGACCGTAAACGGCATCGTCATCGCCGGCATGTAATCCTTAAGATCTTCATGCGCGATGGTGACCAAGTGCTGGTCCTTCTCGACCAGCACGACCTTGCCCTTCAACTCGTAATGCTTTTCTGTAGCCGAATGCTGGCGCTGGTGACGACAACCGGAAAGAACAACGAACGTGACGATGCAAAGCGGGAGAATGACGGTTCGAAACGTTTTCATAAATATTTGTGATCCACGCTAACTAATAAAAGCAATCTCGGTGTAACCTAGCACGAAAGCTCGACGCTTGTTAAAAGGACCACGTCTCAGAACATGGCTACGCAGAGTTTCACAGACACTAATCCGCTGCGACACGCGGAATTGCTCGACGCCGCTGCCGTTGCGGCGCAGATCAAACTGGAGGCGGCTGGCGATATCGAGAGGCTATGGAAAGATTATCAGGTCCAGGTTTGCCTCGCGGCAGTCCTCGTGGGCGATGATCCGGCCTCAGCAGTCTACGTCCGGAACAAGATAAAAGCCTGCGAGCAGGTCGGCATCAAGTCGGAACATCACGCGCTGCCGGCCAGCACGAACTCTAGCGAGCTTTTGGAACTGATTGTTTCGCTTAACGAGCGCAACGACGTTGACGGCATCCTGGTCCAACTTCCGCTGCCGCGGGAAATCGACGCGGAGAAAATCATCGAAGCAGTAGATCCGCAAAAGGATGTTGACGGGTTTCATCCTATTAGCGTGGGAAGACTAGCGCTGGGAAGGCCAACTTTTGCGCCGTGCACGCCCGCGGGAGTGATTGAATTGTTGGACCGATCAGGAATAACAATCGCCGGCACCAGCGCCTGCGTAGTTGGGCGGAGTCAAATTGTGGGCCGGCCGATGGCGCAACTACTGTTGCAACGAGATGCTACGGTCACGGTCTGTCACTCGCGCACTCGCGATCTGGCTGCGGTGACGAGCCAAGCCGATCTGCTCATAGTCGCCATCGGCCGTCCCGGTTTCATTGGCCGCCAGCACATCAAACCGGGGGCGACAGTTATCGACGTCGGCATGAACAACGTGACTGATGAAGCTGTGGCAAGAAAATTGTTTGGCGCCAACGCGGAAAAGAGAATTGAGACAATTTCAAAGCGCGGCTACACCTTGGTGGGCGACGTGAATCCGGCCGAGGCTGACGCGGTCGCTGGCCGGCGCACACCGGTGCCGGGCGGCGTCGGCTTGCTGACTGTAGCGATGTTAATGCGAAACACGGTGAAGGCGGCGAAGCTGAGAAGGGAAGTGGAACCGTGATCCGTCAACCGTAAACCGTAACCGACGGCCACGTGGGCGAAGCATTGGTGAACTCCATCCCGATACTTTCTTGAATTCATTTCCCGGTTCCCGGTTCCCGGTTCACGGTTTACGGTGAAAGAAATGTTGCGCGTGGGACTAACAGGATCGATTGGCGTTGGCAAGTCATTTGTGGCCGGCGTGCTCGCTGAGCTTGGTTGTCACGTGCTTGACGCAGACGTCACCGCGCGGGAAGTGGTTGAGCCAAATTCTGTTGCGCTGGAAAAGGTAGTCGCCGAATTTGGCGCTGAAGTTTTGCAGGCCGACGGTGCGCTTGACCGGACAAAGCTTGGCGCGTTGGTGTTCGGCGACGCGCGAAGACGCAGCACACTTAATGCAATTCTGCATCCGTATATTATTGCGCGCCAGGATGAGTTGCTGCGCGAATGGGAAGCGGTCGACCCGGATGGTATAGCAGTCGTAGATGCGGCCTTGATGATCGAATCAGGCGGTTACAAACGTTTCGATAAGCTGATTGTTGTGCACTGCCGCCCGGACGTTCAGCTACAGCGATTGATGTTGCGCAACAATTTGAGTCGCGAAGAAGCAGAGAAGAGAATCAGCGCGCAGCTGAACCAGGAAGAAAAGAAAACTTTTGCCGAGTACCTGATCGATACTTCAGAAGGTTTTGACGACACGCGCCGGCAAACTGAAGACGTCTACGCAGCGCTTACCGTTTTGAACCAACGAATGCCCAGCGCTGACTAGAGTTTTCAAGACAAAGCAACCAATGAGCCTATTCAGAAACATTCTGCCGAGAAGGCAATCTGGTCGCGCGTTTTTAGCCGCCACTCTGCTGGTGACTCTCGCATTTAGCCACGCCGGTTGTTTTCTGAACGAGACTGTCGATCCTTATTATGGGCGTGTGGTCGTGCCGAACAGTCAGCAATTCCGGTGGAGCGATGGCGGCCTGCCGCAGACTTTTGATCCGGCCTTCGCCGCGGCGCCTCCCGATACCGATTTAGTGCGCGCCATCTTTGAAGGCCTGACAGACTACGACCCGCAGACCTTAACACCGGTGCCGGCAGTCGCCACGAAATGGGAAGCGTCGAACGGCGGGCGCACCTGGACTTTCTATTTGCGTGACGATGCACGCTGGTCCAACGGCGCGGTGGTGACGGCTGAAGATTTTGTGCGTTCGTGGCAGCGCACGGTGAAACTGGGCGACCTGGCCCCGCATACTGACTTGCTTGCCAACATTGAAGGTGCCGAAAAGAAACGAGTTGTCCTTGCTGCCCAGCCACCTGCGCAACCGGCTGCGACACGGCATTCAAGCAGTTCAAACCAGGCAGCCGCTCGCGAACCGCAACCTGTGTTTGGCGCCGAAGCGCTCTCGGACCGCGTGTTACGCGTCCGCCTGCGCCGGCCTGATATGAACTTTCCGGCGCTGGTGGCCCATCCCGTTTTTCGTCCGGTGAAACTGAGTGTCGATGCACCGGCTGGTAAGTTGTCCGCCAGCGGCTTGCTTTCCAACGGCGCTTTCGCTGTCGCACAAACTAATAACGAGCGCGTGTTGCTGGCGCGCGCGGAGAATTATTGGGACAAGCAACAGGTTACCTTGCAAAGCGTTGAATTTGTCGGCGCGCGAGACACCGAATCGGCGCTGGCGGCTTACCGGTCCGGCGGCGTTGATGCCGTAACAAATGCCGCGCTTGAACCCTTAGCGATAAAGCTTCTGGCGCCGTACACAGATTTTCGCCGCACAACTTTTGGCGCGTTGACCTATTACACTTTCAACACCGCGCGCGCGCCGTTTGACGATGTTCGTGTGCGCGAAGCGCTGGCCATAGCCATCGATCGTGATCGCATCAGCGCCGATGAAACTGGCGGAGCCACCGAGCCCGCGAAACGCTTCCTGCCGCAGACTCCAACCGAGGCACCCAAGTCTGTAGTTGGTAAGTCCGACATTTTGGAGAAGGATGAGGATCGAGCCAGACAGTTATTGTCTGAAGCAGGATTTCCCGGCGGCCAGAACTTTCCGGTCGTTCGCCTGCTGGTTAATCGGAATGAACAACAGCGTGTAGTGGCCCAGGCGATTGCGGCCATGTGGCACAGCGTCTTAAATATTCAAACGGAGCTGGTGATTAGGAATTGGGACGATTATGAGGCGACAATTCGTTCTGGCGATTTTGATGTCGTGCGGCGCGGGATCGTGATGCAGACAACTGATGAGCTTACGAATATTCGTACGCTGTTCGGCGAAGGTTACCCCGGAACGGCCGCCCCGAACGAAACGGAACGATTGGCCAAGTCGACCGAGCCTGTTGACAAAAGCAAGTCACCGGGCACGATTGGCAGAAGTTCAACCACGCTTCCGGCGATTGATACTGAAGCACAAGCACTAAATGACCTGAGCGTTATGCCGATTTATTTCGCTTCCTCGTACGCGCTGGTGAAACCGTATGTCAGCGGCTTTGACGCCAACGCCCTCGACGCACCGTCGTTAAAAAAAGTCCGAATAGATGGAAATTGGAAAACGCCGGCCTCACCCGCGGGCAGCAGCGCACGATGATTTAAGCGACGACAGGCACAAGATTCTTGATAATGCGTTTTTTGCGTGTTAACTTCCGTCTGACATTCCCCCTTCAAAATCTGTTGCTGCGGAAAACGATGGCTAGTCTTTACTACAGACAACTGCTCGCGGGCCTGGTGCTGGTATCGCTGGCGCTGGGATCGATTTCCTGTCGCGCCATGGCGACCAATCCGATGTTCTTCGGCAGCACCACGCCGCCGGCCACAAATATTTTGCGCTACATCAATGGCGATGAGCCTGAGTCGCTGGACCCGGCAGTTAGCTCGGGCCAACCGGAAGCGCGCATCTACATGGCGTTGTATCAGGGCTTGGTTGAATACGATCCCAAAACCCTGGCGGCGATTCCGGCTTTGGCTGAGCGCTGGGACATCAACGACGACTCGTCGGAATTTGTCTTTCACCTGCGCCCAAACGCCCAGTGGTCCAACGGCGATCCGATTAGCGCGCAGGACTTTCTTTACAGCATCCGCCGTTCGCTTGCGCCCGAAATAGCATCGAAGAATGCTTACCTCGCTTACACCATCAGATATTCCGAGGCTTTTAACCAGGGTGGCGTATTCGTTCGTGATCCGGCAACGAACCAGTATTTGTTGGAAAAGGATTTCGCTGAGGAAGGCGCGGTATTAAGCGAGCCGCTAAGTCAGAAACCGCTTGCGCCCGACACGGCTGAGATTAAGCCAGCCGGGCAGGGAACTGCCGGTGCTGCAGACACACCTTTTCATCAATTCATGCATTCGCCGCCACGGCTTACCTTGCCCGGAAGCGAAAAGGCGCGCGCGAAGTTATTGGCCGGCAACGCCAAACTGCAGGCCGCAGTTGACGGCAAAGAATTCGTCAAAATAACAGCGGAAGACATCGGGGTTGAAGCTGTCGATGACTACACCGTGCGGATCTCGCTGTCGCAGCCGGCGCCTTATTTTAGTGGGCTGGCCGCGCATCAACTCTTCCGCTTAGTGCCGCGCAAGATTATCGAAAAATTTGGCGAGCGCTGGACCGACCCCGAGAATATCGTTACCTGTGGTCCATTTAAAGTTAAGGCTTGGAAACATTACGACGAGTTAATAGTTGAACGTGACCCAATTTACTGGGACGCGGCAAATGTGCGTCTCGACGAGATCCATTTTATGGTTTCGTCGGACAATCCCACCGCCATGAATTTGTATAAGGTTGGCGAAGTCGACGCGGTTAACAATCACGTGGTGCCGAATGGCTGGCTGGATGTGGTGCGCCCCAAGAAAGACTACATGGACGGCGCCGAGGCAGCGATTGTTTACATCCTGATGAACGTCACCAAGCCACCGATGAATGATATTCGCGTGCGGCGTTCCTTTAACATGGCGATTGACAAGATCAACTACGCCAAGTCGCGACGCATTACAAAATCATTGTCGGCATTCACGCCCGAAGGAATTTTTGTAGGCTATCCGCAACCAAAGGGTGACGCTTTTGATCCTGAGCAAGCGAGAAAGCTGATGGGCGAAGCGGGCTTCCCGGTCACCAAAAAGGCAGATGGGTCCTACGAATGCAAGAGTTTCCCAGTGTCGCAAGTGGATTTTTCATTCAACACGCAAAGCTCGAACAAGACGATGGCCGAGTTCATGCAGGCACAGTGGAAGCAGAATTTGGGCATCACGGTGCAACTGAAGAGTATGGAATTCAAGACGTTCATGGGCGTCCGCGCGAAGCTTGAGTATAAAGGTTTCGCAATCGGTATTTGGGGCGCCGACTACATGGATCCGTTTACATTCCTGAATCTCTTTTCAACGCCGGGCGGCGACAATGGCAGTGGCTGGTGGGACAAAAAGTATGTTGACTTGCTGGATGAAGCCAACCGCTCGCTCGACAAACAAAAACGTTATGAATTGATGGCCAAGGCTGAGAAGTACCTGCTCGATGCCCAGCCCGTAATTCCGATCGAAACTTCAGCGGTAAATTTTGTAAAGAAGCCGTACGTAAAGGGCTTGTATCCGAACGCGCAGTCAGTTTATGCGTGGAAGTTTGTTTACATCGAGCGCGATCCGGCGAAGTGGGACTATGGCCCGCCGAGCCTGGCAGACTGAGTTTCTGTTCAGATGTGAATTCTATTCGTTAGGAAGTTGTTTGAAGAGTTTCCCTTGTCCACTCTAATAAATGCTCCGCTTCATCATTAAGCGCCTGCTCATCACGATTCCGACGATTCTCGTCGTTATCACGCTGACGTGGGGTTTGATCAGGCTCGCGCCCGGTAACTTCTACTCGGGCGAAAAGCCGATTCCAAAAGCGATTGAAAACAACATTCGCGAAAAATATGGACTGAACAAACCGTGGTACGTGCAGTATGGCAAGATGATGGGGCACGTGCTGCTACTCGACTTTGGCACTTCTCTCAAATACGAGGGTCAGTCAGTTAACGGCATTATTGCGCGCTCACTGCCGGTTTCGGCGGCCATCGGCTTGTCGGCTTATTTGTTGGCGTTGCTGGTGGGGATTACGCTCGGATCGCTTGCGGCACTAAAGCAAAACTCAAAACTCGATTACGCGTCAATGGCGCTGGCGATGGTGGGCATCTCTGTGCCGAACTTTGTCCTGGGCCCGATTCTGGTTTTGATCTTTTCGTTAACACTTTACTGGTTGCCGCCGGCGCGTTGGTATGGCTTTCCCAGTCGCGGGATGGTGCTTCCGGTACTAACTCTGTCCGGAATCTACATGGCCTACATCGCCCGGTTGACGCGCGCGGGCATGTTGGAAGTGTTGCGCTCGGATTACATCCGCACCGCACGCTCAAAAGGCTTGAGTGAACGACAAGTCGTAATGCGTCATGCGCTGCGCGGCGGGCTGATGCCGGTAGTTTCATTTACCGGCCCGGCCCTGGCTTTTCTGTTGACGGGAACCGTCGTCGTCGAGCGCTTGTTCACGCTGCCGGGTTTGGGAAACTATTTTATTCAGGCGTCATTGAATCGTGACGAGCCGTTAATTATCGGCATCGTTTCTTTTATCGCGATAACGCTGCTGCTAATGAACCTGATTGTGGACATCGCGTATGCGTATCTCGACCCGCGGATTCGGTATTGAGAAGTAGCATAGACTTCAGTCGTGCTGGCGAGGGAAAAGCACAGGCTAATGCCTCTGCCAATTCGAGTAGAGCAGGCCGTTTGGTTGAACTGCACGGGAAGCGCAAAGCAGGAATGTCTCAGCAATCTTTATGAACAAAGACCAAAGAATCCCGGAACCAGAAGTAATCCACACGCCGCCTGAGTTTGTAGTGGCTGAGGAAGAACTTCATACGCCCGCGGGCGAAGAAATCGTTGCCGGAACCTCGCTCTGGAAAGATGCCTGGCGCCGCCTGCTGAAGAATCGGCTGGCTGTGTTTGGGATGGTCGTTGTGATTCTGGTCGCAGTTGCTTCGCTTGTTGGTCCGGAGATTATTAAGCGAGTCAATGGCTTTGGCCCTGACTACATTCCTTCCGACTCGCAACTCATCAAATCGTTTGCTCCGTTCAAAGCGCCAGATGGTTCGTTTTCCTGGAAGCACCCGATGGGCACCGACAATCAAGGCCGCGACATTATGGCGCGCGTGCTGCAAGGCGGTCAGATCTCGTTGATGGTTGGCATCATTGCTACGATCGTTTCGCTGCTGATCGGCGTCGCATACGGCGCGGTCGCGGGATATCTGGGCGGGCGCATCGACAATCTGATGATGCGGTTCGTCGATATTCTGTACTCATTGCCCTACATCATTTTGGTGATTGTCTTGTTGGCAATGTTTCGCAGCAGCACCGCGGTCGGGCAGTTGGTCCTGTTGTTCATCGCTCTCGGTTCCGTTTCCTGGCTCACTATGGCGCGCATCGTTCGCGGCCAGGTGCTTTCGTTGAAGAACCAGGAGTTCGTGCTGGCGGCGCGCGCAACCGGAGTGTCGACCACGCGCATTATCTTTCGACACATCGTTCCGAATACGTTGGGACCGGTTATCGTTTACGCGACGCTCACTATTCCCACGGTGATGCTTAGCGAAGCGTTTCTTTCTTATCTGGGCTTTGGAGTGCAGCCGCCGCTGGCTTCGTGGGGTAGTTTGGCGGCCGATGGAATTCAGAATATTGCGATCTTTCCCTGGCAACTGATTTTCCCGGGACTGACGATGGCGCTGACTTTGTTTTCGCTAAATTTTTTGGGTGATGGCCTGCGCGATGCCCTCGATCCGCAGATGCGCAAGGTTTAGTAGCACAGACTTTTAGTCTGTGTTGGCTGGGGAAAGAGAATCGCTGCGGAAGAGCACAGGCCAAAGCCTATGCCACTGACTGAGATGACGGATAACGGAAACCTGCTCGAAGTCACTGACCTGCGCACCTACTTCGACACCGAAGACGGGATCGTAAAGGCTGTTGACGGCATCTCGTTTCAACTGAAGCGCGGCGAGACGCTGGGCATAGTCGGTGAATCAGGCTCAGGCAAGTCAGTCACAAATCTCTCCATCATTCGCCTGGTGCCCACACCGCCAGGCAAGATCGTTTCCGGCGAGGTGATCTTTGACGGAGAAAACCTGTTAACGCTTAGCAATGAAGCCATCCGCCAGATTCGCGGCCGTCGCATTGCGATGATCTTTCAGGATCCGATGACCTCGTTGAATCCGTTCATGAAGGTGTCGCGGCAGTTGATGGAGATGACGCGGCTGCACCTGGGCCACACCAAGCAGCAGGCCTACGAACATGCGATCAAGATGTTGGAGACGGTCGGCATCCCGGATGCGCGCGCGCGCGCCGATAACTACCCGCATGAATTCTCGGGCGGCATGCGACAGCGCGTGATGATTGCCATGGCGCTCTCTTGCGAACCCGAGTTGTTGATTGCCGACGAACCCACCACCGCCCTTGACGTTACGATTCAGGCGCAGATTCTGGAGTTGATAAAGCGACTGAAACAAGCGACTGGTACCAGCGTGATCCTGATCACTCACGACCTCGGCATCGTCGCCGGCATGACCGACCATTTGCTCGTTATGTATGCCGGAAAGGTTTTTGAGCAGGCGCCGACAAAGGAGTTGTTCGCCACTCCCGGAAATCCTTATACAAAAGGTTTGCTGCGCTCGGTTCCGGATCCATCTGCGGAACAGGGCCAGCTTTATCAGATTCCGGGATTGCCGCCGGACGTGGCGCACTTGCCGCCGGGATGTCCCTTTGCGGCGCGCTGCGATCGAGTCCAGGAGATTTGCCATCGCGAGTTTCCGCCGTTTGTGCAGTTGACCGTTGATCATCGCTCGTTGTGCCACTTCGCGCACGAGGTTTACGAAGAGTCACGAGCTGAGGTAGGAGCAAGCAGTTCACAGTCCAATCGCTAGCTTGCTGCTGAGTGGCGACGAAACCGCAAGCCCAGGCTTGTAATCAGAACTGCTCTGTGGCAGCCACGAATCAAAATATGAGTAGCCAGGAAACAAATCTCGACGGCGTTGCGAAAATGCCGCCACCAATTGAAAGCGGGCAGGGCGATCCGCTGATCGCTATCCGGGATTTGAAGGTTTATTTTCCGCTAGCGGGAGGCCGCAGCGTCAAGGCAGTGGACGGTGTCACAATCGACATTTATGCCGGTGAGACGCTGGGCCTGGTTGGTGAATCGGGTTGTGGCAAATCGACGCTTGGCCGCGCGATTCTGCGTTTAGTCGAACCAACTTCCGGGCAGGTTCTTTTTCGCAACAACGATTTGGCCCACCTGTCCACGCGCGAACTGCGCAAGCATCGCCGTCATCTCCAAATAATTTTTCAAGATCCGTACGCCTCACTCAACCCACGCATGACGGTTGGCCAGATCGTAGGCGAGCCGCTTGATACATTTCGCATTGCCAGGGGTAGGGAAGCAGAACAACGAGTGCAAGAGTTGTTGGAAACCGTTGGCTTGAGCAAACGTTTTATCAAACGTTATCCGCATGAATTTTCAGGAGGCCAGCGGCAACGCATCGGAATCGCGCGCGCGTTGGCAGTCGATCCCGATTTCATTGTTGCGGACGAGCCGATATCGGCCCTGGATGTTTCCATTCAGGCGCAGATCATGAATCTGCTGGAAAAACTGCAACGTCAAAAGAACCTGACGTACCTCTTCATTTCCCATGACCTGCGCGCAATTCGCCATGTATCGGATCGCGTGGCGGTTATGTACCTCGGGAAACTCGTCGAAGTAGCCGGCGCTAAAGCCATCTACGCTGATCCTCTCATGCCCTACACGAAGGCGCTCATTTCCGCCGTGCCGGTGCCGGACCCAGTGGTCGAAGCGACGCGGCAACGCATCGTGCTCGAAGGCGATGTGCCGTCACCGATCGATCCGCCAACGGGATGCCGCTTTCACACCCGCTGCCCTTACGTGATTGAGGCGTGCAACCAAGTCGTACCGCCGCTGGTTGAAATCAAGCCAAACCACTTTGCTGCCTGCATTCGCATCAGTCCTGACCATCCCGACATTGAAAAGGTCGCGCCAGGCGCCGCTCCGGGGCTTGAGTCCGCCAAAGCAAGTCAATAACAAGTAACACCTCAAATCCGCTCAAATCTTTGCGTAACAAGATCTTAAACGCATGAAAAGCGTTTGCTATTAGTCGTTTATCAATAGGGCAAGTTGCTCTGTTAAAGGGCGTTCAGGGCGTGTCGGCTGCCCGCACCTTTGTGGAAGGTTTGTTTTGTACGAGCAAATCACGAACTTATACTGACTAGAAAGCGCCTGATCAATTCCTGCGCAGAGATTTGTTGCCTAATCGCATGCCACGTCGCAAACCAGAGACTCGTGCAAAACGAGCTGTAGCCAAAGCGTCCACGGCCGCTCCGGTGGGGTCGCCCGAAATTCTTCAGGAACATCCCGAGGATGCAGCTGCCGGATGGCTTGAGGTCCAGGACAAACTGGCGAGTGCGAACGGGCTGTCGCTGTTGCTGGTCGACGGGCGGCAACCACCGGCGATCGCAATCTCAAACAACAATTCGATCTGTCGCGCGTTTCAAACATCGCCAGAGCTGGTCCGCCTTTGCGATCCCTATTGCGGCGACGCACACCGCCGCGCCCTGAGCGCCGGCTCAGTGGTCCATTACAAGTGCCACGCCGGACTGGCGTGTTTCACCATGCCGGTTGAAATCGCCGGCGAAGCGAATCTTGCCGTTATCGGCGGCCGCGCTTTTGTAAGCGGCGCTGACTATCGTTCGCTGGCTGAGCGCTTTCGCGAAGGCGAGTTGAATGAATTACTCGATAGCGCGCCGTTCGAAAACGTGATCTTTGCTGAACAACAGCGCCTGGCGCAGTTGTCTGCACGGGTGGAAAAAGCCGCACAAGGGTTTTCAAGTTTGCGCGCGTTCGAAACGATTGCAGCAGCCAGCGAACCAAACAAAGAGTCAACCAGCCAAACGGAAACCGAAATCGTTGTTTCGGCAAAGCAAACCCATATTTCGCTTCCGGCCGAAACGCAACCGGATCTGCAAGGTGAGGTGGAACGCCTGCGCGGTGAATTGCAACATCGTACCGATCTTGCTGAATCGTTGAAACACTTCCTCGAGCGCATTAGTTCCAACGAGCCGGAACAAACCTACCTGGCCATATTGACGCACGCGAAAAGCCTGCTCGGCGCCGAACGCGCTTCGTTAATGGTGCTAGACGAAGACGCCAACGAACTTGTTTTGAAGGCCGCCATAGGATTGCCGGTTCCCAGTGAGCAGGTAGTTCGCACCCGGCTGGGCGAGGGCATCGCGGGTCAGGTGATCGAATCGGGAGAACCAATGATCGTGGCAAATGTCGCGAGCGGTGCGTTCGCGGTCGATCAGAAACGCGCTTACAAAACCGGATCGTTCATCAGTTATCCCATCAGCATGCGCGGTCGCAAGATTGGCGTGCTGAATCTGACCGACAAGACGACCGGCAAACTGTTTGATGAGGTGGATTTGAGTTTGCTCGATCTGGTTGGGCCGCAGATTGCGATTGCGCTCGAACGGGCTGAATGGCAGGTCCGTGCTACTCAGTTCCAGTTGATGTCGATTACCGATCCGCTTACCGGATTGCTCAATCGCCGTTACCTGGAAGAGCGTTTGACTGAAGAGCTTAACCGTTCAGTGCGCTACAACTATTCGATGAGCTGTTTGATGATCGACATCGACGACTTCAAGAAATACAACGATCTGAACGGCCACCAAGCCGGTGATGCGGCTTTGAAGATCACGGCGCACTGCCTTAAGGCCGCGCTTCGCTCCGCGGACGTCGCCTGTCGCTATGGCGGTGAAGAGTTTTGCATTCTGCTGCCGCAGACGTCCCTGACCGAAGCCGGCGTAATCGCTGAGCGCATGCGCCAACGAGTTGCGAAAACAGTTTTTCCCTACGGCAAGTCGCAGCCGTTGGGCGTGGTCAGCATCAGTGTCGGCATCTCGACGTTTGCACGCGACATCGATACGGCCGAGAAAGTGATCGCGACGGCGGACCGCGCTCTCTACCGCGCCAAACATGGGGGCAAGAACCGGGTTGAGTATTACGTCGAAAACTTGAACAGCGCACCGGCTAACAAATGAGTCCCAGACCACAGCCACCCACATCACCGCCGGCGCGGCGCATTCTCGGCCGCGTTAAGGTCGCCGAGTTTGTTGGCCGCAGTGCCGAACTCGAGCGTCTGGTCGCGCACGCCAGTTCTACGCGCGACGAGGGTGGACTGCTGATTCTGCTGGCGCCACTCACCGGAGTTTCCGAGTTGCTGCGCCAGGCTTACGATCGGTTGTTCGACGCTCAGGGCGATGCAGCTCCCATCTATTTTTCATTGCCTGCTAACGACACTACTGCCGTCAGCGCCGGCATTGAATTTCTCAACGCATTTCTGGCGCAGTACATCGCTTTTCGCCGCAAGGAACCAGCGCTGGCCCAAGCAGCGTTGACCATGAATGATCTGGTTCAACTCGCGCCGGCTGCCGACTTCGACTGGATTGAGGCACTGGTTAGCGCCTACAACACCCAACGCTTCAGCAGCGACGAACGCGAACTCGTGCGCTTCTGTTTTAACGCGCCGCGGCGAGTGCCGCCAGGAAACCCCAAACCTTACGTATTGTTCGACGCTGTGCAACTTGCAAACTACGACAACGAACAAATTCCGTTTGCCGGCGAAATTATCAAGGCGCTGGCGGGATCGCCCCCGTTCGTGCTGGCTGGTTTGCGCCGAGAGATCATTCGCGAAGTCGCAGAAGCCGGAGTTGATTACGGCACGCTCGAGAAAGTTCGCCTCGAACCGCTCGCAGAAGCAGACGCACGGAAACTGGTTGCGTCAATCGCTCGCCGCGAAGGCGTAGCGATCAGCGATGAATGTCGCGATCTGCTGGCGCAGCAGTTCGAGTGCAGTCCGTTTCCAATCAACGCCATGCTGTTAGCCGCTCGCGAGAAACATTTGGCGCTTGATTCCTATTTCGATTGTGAGCGCTTGTATGTTGATGAGCTACTGGGCGGGCGGTTGAATCACTATTTTACTGCGGTGCTTGAGAATGCGACGCCGGACCCAATTGATAGGAGCACCTTGATTCGCTTGCTTTCCGAAAGTCTGGGGGCGGGCCAGCGCACCGCCTCGTTTGCAGCATGGGCCAGACGCCTTAATCTGGAAGCCGCGGGCGTTGAAAATATTTTGCGGCGTTTGCATGTCCAGGAAATTATTAACTGGGACGGTGAGACTATTGATACGCAACGCGGTTCGCGCGCGTGGCGAGACTTCGTTCGCAGCCGTTTCCGTTTGGACGCGCTGCGTGAACCAAGAGCGCTGGTCGTAGCGGACTTGATGTCGGCCGCATTGCAGCGCGCGCCGCAAACAGTAGCCCGCCATTACCGGCGCAGCGCGAGTCTCCCGTTGCGAGACGTGCTGCAAGCCTTCAACTATCAGCGCGTCCCGAAAGTTCTGTTCGACTACGCTTCTTTTGCCGCCGATTACAAAGGCGCTCCCGCGGAAGAAATTGCGGCGCGACTGGAAATTGATCCGCAAGCCATGAAACTGCCACAGGTGTTTCATACTGCGCACGGCGCTGCCTTCCGCGCCGAGCTCAAGCAATTTGACGAAGAAAGCTGCGTCGTCGCGCATGCCTTTGCCGGCCCCAGCTACACGAATGAAAATGAGATCGTCTGGCTGGCAGCGAAGGTCGACAGCAAACTTGAAGCAGACGTCGCTGCGGTTGCAGAGTGGTGCGATCGTTTGGAGCGGCTGGCCCAGCACTCCGGTTTCGCGCGTGTTCAGTTGTGGCTGATAGCTAATGAAGGCTTCTCAGTTGCAGCCAGCGAGACACTGCGCCGGCGCGGGGCATACTCCTCGAGCCGTACGCAATTCGAAATAGTGTCGGCACAACTGTCCGAAGCACTTAACAAATCCCCGGCGCCCGCGGACAACGAATACCTCTTCATCCTGCCGATGGGCGCAGATAACGAGCTGCTGGCAGCCGCAACCGCCGAGCAGATGGCGCGGCGTCTCAACTTTCGTCCTGAGGCTATCAATCAGATAAAGACGGCCATCGTCGAGGCATGCATCAATGCCTCGGAACACAGCCTTAGTCCCGACCAAAAAATTTATCAGCGTTTTCAAGTCGAAGATGATAAATTGGTGATTACTATTTCGAGTCGCGGCATCTTGCCGGAGAAAGTTGAAGCGAAAGACAGCGCGGGGAAAGATTCAGCGGGCGTTTTGGAGCAGCGGCGCGGTTGGGGACTTAAATTGATCGAAACTCTGATGGACGAAGTTGAGTTTGAGCGCGTGGATGAAGGCACCAGCTTGCGCATGGTGAAGTATCGCCGGTCGTAGTCGTAGTAACATAGACTTTAGTCTGTGCTTTGTTGGCAGAGCGTAGAGTTTAGGAAGCTCTGATTCAGGCACTGAACAGGTTGTATTGAACCCGCGTAGCGGATGAAAGCATAGAGCCTGGGGTGAAGCGAAGC
>JANMKA010000087.1:0-21078 GCA_031371765.1 Blastocatellia bacterium | reverse complement strand
GGATTTCATCCTTCACGCGGCGTTGCTGGGTCAGGCTTTCGCCCATTGCCCAAAATTCCCGACTGCTGCCTCCCGTAGGAGTCTGACCCGTATGTCAGTGTCAGTGTGACCGACCGCCCTCTCAGGCCGGTTACGGATCGTTGCCTTGGTAAGCCATTACCTTACCAACTAGCTAATCCGCCGCAGGCTCCTCTTCAGACGCGAGGTCTTTCGATCCCCCGCTTTAACAACTGTCACCATTAGGTGCCGCTGCATTATGCGGTATTAGCAATCGTTTCCGATTGTTATTCCCCATCCGAAGGTAGATTACCTACGTGTTACTCACCCGTGCGCCACTCTACTTGTCCCCCGAAGGGGACTTTCGCGTTCGACTTGCATGTCTGAGGCACGCCGCCAGCGTTGATTCTGAGCCAGGATCAAACTCTCGTTAGAATTTGTTCTCTGGAACATCATCTCGTACTGGTTATTGTTCAGTATCCGATAATGACTCTTCTGCAGAGTTTTGAACGCGAGCTTTATCGCTCGTCGTTTTGACTCTCAAAGTTCATTGATATGGACACGCTCTATCTAGTTTTCAAAGATCGATTCCAAATTGTCTTTGGATTGCCGTACAGACGATAAAACTTCGCCCCAAGCAAACGAGGACTTTAACTGATAGTCCCTACTCTGTCAAGCGAGGCTCAAGGCTCGCAAAATGTTATTTTAGCGAAGAAAAAGCGCCGCCATTCTCCTCGTTTTTCCCTGAGAAAAGCGACACCTTTATGTGCCTTTGAATTTCGTACTGTCAATTCCCTCTTCAAAGGGAAGGGGCATTATAGAGACTAAAAATCCCTTGTCAACCCTACTCGCAAATTACTTTCTCACTAACCCCTGCGTGCTGGGATGAGGCCCGTGTTATCAGCCGAGTTTAAGATGTTTTTAACTGCAGACTGCTTGTTTGTATTGGGTACCAATGCAGAGATTTGCGCGCGAAGAAAATCTGCCAACAGAGCAAACTGATCGTCGCCAAAAAACTTTACCTCGTCACGAAGATCAAGAGTGCGCAGGAGGTTTTTTATTAATTCTGCATCGCGCCCCGCGCACTGCTGGGCCACGTACACCGCGTCGACTCGCGCCAATGCGCGCCGGGCAGTTGGTTTTATCTTGAGCATTTCGCTATTAGCGACCAGCACAAAGGAATCTGGTTTCACAAATTCGGTAAAACTGTTGCCTTCCACAAAAACGCCTTCTGCTGTTACCCGGCTGAGTGCTTCGTAGATGCCTGCTTCGACTTGTTCGTCTGTGGCTATGACCCAATGAACGTTAACCGCGCCGGCATCCCAATACTTTCCAGTATCTTTTCCAGCAGCGTAAGTCGTCCGGCGTCCGGAATGGACCACCGGCTCTTCAGATAACAGATCGCTGACGCAACAGGTGTGTGGATCTTTTCCGCAGGAACGATAGTGCCCACGCGTAGTCTTTATCGCCTCCCAACCAGGAAACGTCTCGAGCAGCTTACACAAGAGCGTTGTCTTGCCAACTTCGGAGGTAAGGCCACCGATGCCAATTATCGTCGGCCGTCGCTTGAGATTCATGAATTGACCCAGGCAGGACTACTTCTTTTTCTTATCTTTATCTTTCGTAACGCTTGGCGCGCTGACTTTTAAATAACCGCGCGCGTCTTTATACACGGTGTACTGCACGTCATTCACCTGTCCGTTGTCTTCCTGCACGCGAATGGTAAACGTTTTGTTGTCGGGCCTACCTTCGACACGGGCGGGAAGGAAACCTTTTAGATCCGGACTGCGATATGCGGTGTAATGCTCCTGGTCCCTTTTGTCGTAGCCAAGCACGTAAATGCGATCAAAATCGGGTTCGTCTAAAGTGTGCGGCTGATTTGAACTGCTCTTCTCCAGAATTACCCAACTGCCTGGCTTAGCTTCCTTGGCTGCGTCTTTGTCCTTCGGCGACGCCGCCGCCACATCCGACGAGTCACCGTCGAGTCGTTGCCACGCCACAAACTCGCGCCCGGTACGATAGAAAATAATGTCACTCGGAACCGCGAGTTCCACCTGCTTTCCATAGATCCAACCACCCGGCGCAGGCGAAATTGAAGTTGGCAAACGAACTTTGTACCAAAGCTCATTGGTTTCCTCTGGCTCGTTCTCTTCCTGATTCTCTTTGTTTCTACGAGCAGTTCCCTGCTGCGCGCTGCCCGCCTTTGGCGCGATGTCCGTTTCAATTGCTTCAGAGGACTTCGGCTTAGGCACGCGCTTCCAGCCGACTATTTCAAAGCTCGAGCCACTGTCGAGGCGCATCATGATGTTTTCGTTACCGCTGCGGTCGGGCGTAAGTCTCAAGTTCGAACTGGCCCGTAGTTGCCCAGACGCTTGCGCGGGAACGTTCTTGTCTTCGTCTGCCAGCTTCTGCGAATTCTTCAAGATGTCGTCAGGCATGACGTTGCGCGATTCAATCCAGCCCTCGGTATTGTCGTCATCGCGGGCCTGCACGCGCAGCCAGCGCTCTTTTTTACTGTTGTCCGTTGGATCCTGCACATCCTGCAAGTCGAGAATTTCCAATGTATCGCCGCGACTAACCTCCAAAAGATCGGCAGCGACTACCGCCGTTGAGCTACGAATCTGAGCTCGTCTTGCAACGACCACTCCGGTATTGCTTCGTTTCGCGAGCGTGCTGCAACCTTGAGCCACGCCCAGCGAAACAAGCGCAGTTAATGCCAGCATTAATCGAATCGCCGTTTTGGTATTCATTGAATTATGACAAGGAGTTGTTAATTCTTTACCAGACATTTCAGAATTCTCGCTTGTTCTTTCGTGGGCTTATCAACCACCAGCTGCGTGCCGGTATTAGTCCGGCTAACTTGCAAACCATAATCCCTAACCCAAACTGCCAGGTCGAGGGGATCGGCTCCAGCGACATAATTCGCAACCAGGTGCCGCAATCCCTGTCTCTCGCTCAACAATGTAATTATAAGCTTGTTTCCATCGTCGTGTCCTGAGCGCGAAGCGAATAAGTCGCGGTAGACATCGGCAATTGAAGCCTTGCAGACACTAACTCTGCGCAGCTCCAGGTCATAAAGAAACGCCACCAACATCGCTTTGTCATAAACGAGCGTAGAAGCTGTAGACCAACGACGCTCGGACGCTTCAAGCAACGATAACGTATCGCGATCCGGCGCCGACAGATATGAATCGTAAACACGCGCCAGCGTATCAAGGTAATCCTGGAAGGAAATCAAATGCAATCGCAGGTCCAGCAGCAGCGCCTGATAAACTGTGAACCCTTCAAAAAACCAATCATAGTCGCCCTCAAGGTTCAGCGAGTTCGGGACCCAGAGATGAAAAAGTTCGTGGGCCAACACGATTCCGAGCCGGGACTTAACCTGTTTAGAGTTCCCCTTGCTTCCTAACAAGAGCACAACCGCGTTGCCCCGGGTCTCGGCAGTCCAACGCGCCGGAGTGGCATTCCCCGCAAACGGCAGCAACATCAGAACCGCATCACGTTTCAACTCAAATCCAGTCAGCTTCGAATACTCCTGAACGATCTGTGCGGCAATCTTCAAAACATCCTTATCGCCAATGGGCCAAGCGCCCGATAGCACTACCGAAAACTCCTTTGCGCCAATGCCCTGCGCCGTGCGCCGCAACTGCGGCCCAATTAAGAAGACGGCTTTGTCTGGCTGATCGGTGAAATAGGTTGAGGGTGTTTGCTTTGCGACATTCGACTCCGCGCTCCAGCCGGCGGGAAGTTCCAACTGAATCTGGGCGGACGAGAAAGCGGCGCTACCTTTCAGCGATCGTGGCAACAAATCGGAGAGCATGAGCAGGCCGCGTTCGCTGGTTAGCGAGGAGACATGCGATTGCTGAGCAGGCGGCGTAGGCTCATTCAGATTCACCTCATAACTAATCTGGTTGATTTTGTCGCTTGTCTGAAACTCTCCCGGCGCAAGTTTCTTCACGACAATTGTCCGGCCGCTCAAATCGCGACCAGCCAAATTCTCAATTCGCTCAGCGAGTCCAAACGCGCTTCCGTAGGCATTCGGAAACGAGATTACGTCCGTTGGTTTGGAGAACTGGACATTAACCTGGATTCGGGCAGGTGAGGTTGAAGCTACGGCAAACCGCACGTTCAATGTCTGCGCCTCGGCGCCGGCAGCACCAGCGATCGCGATTAGCGCGACGATAATTAGTTTCGGGCTAGAAGAGATGGGAAGTGCGTTAGCGCGAAAGAAAAATCGATTCGAGAAAAAGCCGGTTCGACGACGTAAATCCGGATGGACCACCGAACGAAGACCAGGTTTGACAGTGATTGCGGGCATCCCTATATTAAGGTCAGGACTCTAACACACCGTAAAAAACGTGACTAGAAAGCTGCAGGACAAGTTGAATTTGATGTGCGACGCGTTTCCGCGCGCGCTGTCGATTCTGCTGCTCGCTTTCATAATCTGTGGCACAACGGTCGAAGCCGCTCATAATCACGGCAACCTGGCTGGGTCAAATAAGGCCACCAGCCCTGCACACTTTTCGGATCCAGCAACCGAAAGCCCGGTCGACACCGGTTCACTCAATTGTAGCGACTGTCTGATTTGCCAGCTTCATCAGAATTTTTCTGCCACCGTTCTTTCAGTGACGCCGAGCCTGGCTCCGGTGGCCGTTAGCGCTCGCTTCATTCAGTTCCATTCCCTGCTCGCCAGTTCTCATGCAAGTGTAACGAGAACTGGCCGCGCACCTCCCAAAACCTCCTGCTAAAACCGCCCGCCAGGTGTGGCCAGCTTTTGTAGCCGCATCATCAGCTGCGGAATCGTCCTGTAATGAGCTCGAACAATCGAGAGCAGCACAGGAAGCGATCCGTGAATCGTCAGGCGTTCAGGCCAGGAGTAATTCAATGATTCTCAAAAATGTTCTTCGGTTCGCATTATTACTGCTTCTCTTTCCGGTTCTCTCGCAAGCTTCCTTCGCTCAAGCACGCATCGGCACGGTGCAAGGTACGATTAAAGATCCGACCGGGGCACTTGTGCCCAATGCCAAAGTAACGATTAGTCAGCCGGTAACTGGCTACAATCAGACCACGCAAACGGACCAGCAAGGTTCATTCAAACTGGTTAACATTCCTTTCAATACCTACAAAGTCCGCGCCGAGGCGCCTGACTTCGAGCCCGTCGAAGAGTCGATTGATTTAGAAAGCAACATCCCCACGAGCCTTGACCTGTCGCTGTCTTTAAGCGGCGCGACGGCAGCGGTGACCGTCACTGCCGATAATTCGGCAATGCTCGAAACTGATCGGACCTCGTCAGACAATGACATCAGCCAAAGCATTCTTGAACGGCCGTTAGGCGCAGCGCCTTCACGCGCGATCGAGTCCATGGTGGCTTCGACACCGGGCTTTGTCACCGACGACAACGGTCGCATGCATCCGCGCGGTTCCGAGTCGCAGGTGCAGTACGTCGTTGACGGTATCCCCGTGACCGACAATATGTCGTCGATTTTTTCCACTAGTCTCGACGCCAGAACCCTACGCACGGTTGAAGTCTTGACTGGAGGAATTCCCGCCGAATTTGGCGACAAGCTTGCCGGAGTCATCAACGTCAATACGCGTTCAGGCTTAGAAGGTCCAACACAGGGCGGCGTGTCGTTCTCTCGCGGAAGTTTTTCGACGGGCGAGATTTCAGCCGATTTTGCGACTCATACAAAGAGGTTTGGTTTCTTAACTAACCTTTCGGCGAGCACGTCTCAACGCTACCTGGATCCGCCGACGCTGGATAACTTTCACAACTTCGGCCGCACCGGCAAAGGCTTCTTCCGGCTCGATTACGAGTTTGACCCAAACAATAGCTTGCGTGGGGTGTTCACCTCTGGTGGTTCAAACTTTCAAGTGCCGAATCGAGTCGCGCAGGAATTCGCCAGACAGGACCAACGGCAAAAGCTGCGCGACAATTCCCAGAACATAAGTTACCAGCACATCTTTTCGCCCAACGCGATCGCGCAACTCTCTTTTTTCCATCGTGGCAGCGAAGCAAAGTTGACGAGCAACGCGCAGTCGACACCGGTCGCTGCTTTTCAAAATCGCACGCTGAATAATTATGGCGGGCTGGGCTCGATAACCTTAACGCGCGGCAGCCACAATATTAAGTTTGGCGGCCAATTTACTATCTCGCCGCTCGCCGAACACTTTAGTTTTTATCCAACCGTCCCCTTCGCTAATCTCGTAGACGAAAACGGCAATGTATTTGCAAATCCGATTAATAACTTCAACGCCGCCAATCCGTTCGCCTTTAGCGGCAACAAGACTGGCCGAACGCTGAGCGCTTACGTCCAGGATCGTTTTGCATTCGCCAAAGATCTGACTCTCGATCTCGGCATTCGTTACGACAACTACAAGGTCCTGATTAGCGAACAGGCCCTAAGCCCGAGACTGGCGATCGCTTATTACATTCCGAAGACTCAGACAACCTTCAGGGCTTCTTACAATCGCTTCTTTCAACCGCCACCGGCCGAGAACCTGCTGTTGGCAAGTTCGGCGCAAGCCGCAGCCATCTCGCCGCTGGCCGTGCTTCAGGGAGTGACAACGGTCAAGCCGATCCTGCCTGACAAGGAACATGCTTTCGAGATTGGGGTGCAGCAGACGCTATCGCGCTACCTGCGCGCGAACATGACCGTCTATCAAAAGCGGATTCAAAACTTCTCAGACAAGGATCAGTTTTTCGAAACTGGCGTGATATTTCCCATTGCAATTTCGGCGGGACGAGTGACGGGCGAGGAACTTAAACTTGAGTCGACCGACATTCATGGACTCCGCGGGTTCTTCTCCTACGCCAACGCTCGCGCTTACGGCGTGACGCCGATCAACGGCGGGCTTTTCCTCGGCGAAGACACGCATGATCTTTTTGTTCCCGGGCTGAAATTTGCCAACGATCACGATCAGCGCAACGAAGCGCAGTTCCAGGTGAGTTACAACCACCGGCCGTCAGGTATCTACGCGATCTTCAATGGTCGTTACGATTCCGGAGTGCCGACGGACGTGGCGCCAGGCACGACGCTCGCCGACTTCGTTGCTGAAGGTTTCGACCCGCGTCTGTACAACGAGATCGACTTTCAGAGAGGACGTGTGCGGCCCAGGACGATTTTTGATTTCTCAATTGGTGCTGACCTGCTGCAAAAGGAACGCGTCTCGATAAATGTGCAGTTCGACGTGCAGAATCTGACAAACCAGTTGTTCCTTTACAACTTCGAGTCTGTTTTTAGCGGGACGCATGTGGGTTATCCGCGCCTGTTCAGCGGCAAATTAGCGCTCAGGTTCAAGTAAAAGACCCGAAATTGACGCGAGCCGGGCGGTCAAAGCGCCGCTCGGCTCCTTTGTCCAACGACCCCAATTTTTGCCGGGTTTCATTGACAGTTTTTCATGCCAAGGCCTAGAATGTCGTCCATCGAGTGTTTGTTCCCGGTTAGCCCTTAACCACCTGAGGAATTGCTATGAGCCTGGTTAAGATCATCGTTATTACGATAATCGTACTCCTGAGCATTCTGCTTCTCGGCCGCTTTTTTGTGTAGCCGAACGGCGGCATGTCCCTACCTTTCGTAACGTCGCCCGCAAAACTGATGCTTAGGTCTGCAGTTTGTAGCTTGCCGGCGCTGAAGTGTGTGCTGCTTCTGAGCGCCATCGTGGCATTCATTGCACCTCAAGATACAAACGCTCAGGAACCAATGGCTGCGGATGATGTCGTCCGCATCGACACTCGGCTGGTTGTCTTTCCGATTCGCGTCCGCGACAAACGCGGGCAAGCCGTTGCCGGACTAACTGAAAACGACTTAACCATTAAAGACGAAGACAACGCGACCACCGGACTGTATCTGTACCGGGGCGCGGATCGTGTTTCGCTGGTCTTTGCGCTGGACCAATCGGGCAGTCTGCGCGAGATCATGAATCAGCAACGCGAAGCGTCACTGGCGTTGTTTGGACAGTTTGGTCAAAAGTCACAAGTCGCGATCGTGCGGTTTGCCGAGCGACCAAAACTGGCGCTAGCTTTCGGGCGCGATCTCGACGCAACTCGCGCTGCTTTTTCAGTTTCAGCGGCCAGCAATCAACATACAACGATCTTCGATGCCGCGGCCGCCGCCACGAAGTTATTTGAAACTCTGCCGCGCATCCGTTCCGAAAGACGCCTCGTGATTTTGCTTAGCGACGGCCTCGATACCGCAAGCACGGTAAAGCCACGCGCAGTCATCGAAGCGGCGCTGAAGAGTCAAGTAACGTTTTATGTGATCCACCTGCCGTTGTTTACGCCAATCGATGGAAGATTGAGAGTGCGTCCGCCGGCAAAGGGCTTTCGCGAGCTCGCGGAAAAAACCGGCGGTAGGTATTTTCTGGTAGGTAACGCCTCGTCTCCGCTCGCGTCACAGGCGAATAGCGATTTGTCCGCGGTGTTCAAGGCAATCGAGGAAGACCTAAAGAGTCAGTATCTGCTTGGGTTCTATACCAGGCAATCGTCGAACGATGGCCGCATGCCTCGGTTGGTGGTCGGTTTTCCCGCCGGTGTTGAGTATCAATTTGGCGGTTTCGGTTATTCGCAGAAGCACGAACTGTTTATCGCGCCTCCTGCGACAAAAATACCGTAGGTATCAGGTTGAACCATTCTCTGTGGGTACTTTGTGTTCTTTGTGTCTCTGGGTGGGTGCCGTCGATAAGAATTCACCACAGAGACACAAAGTGCAAAGGACGCACAGAGATCAACACCTCTAGCCAGTTGGGTTAGACTTGATTCCAACGGCTCGATTCTGTAAACAATACCTTTCAAATCCAAAACAGTTTGACGTTAGCCAAATGACCGACGACACAGACCTCGGCTTGCGAAAAATTCGCCGCGCGCTCATCAGCGTTTCCGACAAGAACGGAATCGTCGACTTCGCCCGTGCGCTTAAAGAGTTTGACGTTGAGATAATCAGCACCGGCGGCACGGCGAAAGCGCTGCGCGATGCGGGTATTGAAGTGCGCGACGTTTCCGACGTGACCGGCTTTCCCGAGATGATGGACGGACGCGTGAAGACGCTGCATCCGAAGATTCACGGCGCTTTGTTGGGCATTCGCGATAATCCCGAACATCAAGCAGCGATGAGCGAACACGCGATCGAACCGATCGACATGGTTGTCGTGAATCTTTATCCGTTCGAAGAAACCATTAAACGCGAAGGCGTCACGTTGGACGAAGCTGTCGAGCAAATCGATATCGGCGGGCCGGCGATGATTCGTTCAGCCGCGAAGAATTTTCGCGATGTTGCTGTCGTTGCTTCCAGCGACTCGTACCCCCAAGTGATCGAACAGTTGACCCAGCAAAGTGGTTCGTTAACGTTTAAGAGTCGCTTAGAGTTGGCGAATCTCGCTTTTATTGAAACATCTGCCTACGATTCTACGATTTGGACTTACTTGCTTGAGGAGGCGTTTCCCGGTGAAGCAGAAAATGATTGGGAAAACCCGTCCGCAGCAGCAGAAGTTGAAATGCTATCCTCCGAGGCAATCTATCTCGAGAAGCTTGGCGATTTGCGCTACGGCGAAAACCCGCATCAGAAAGCTGCTCTTTATGAGATTGACGCTAATGAGCTACAAGCTTCCGTTGGTGTCGCGAAGTCTGAGCTCTTGTCCGGCAAGGAAATGTCCTTCAACAACTACGTTGACGCGGACGCCGCTTGGCAATTGGTTTGTGACTTCGACGAACTGGCGTGCGCGATCATCAAGCATACAAATCCCGCCGGGATTGCCCTCGGCGCATCCGCGGCAGAGGCTTATCGCCGCGCGCTGGCGACGGACCCAACCTCAGCGTTCGGAGGGGTCGTTGCCTTTAACGGACCGGTTAATGAAGCCGCGGCGCGCGTCGTCGTCGAGATTTTCACTGAAGTTATTATCGCCACAGACTATGAATCTGCCGCGCTGGAAATCTTAAAAACAAAAAAGAACCTTCGTGTTCTAAAGGTGAAGGTGCCGAGCCAAACACTGGCCCTCGAATACAAACAAATCTCTGGCGGCATGCTGGTGCAAACGCGTGATACACATCAACTGAGGCGAGAAGACCTAAAGGTTGTAACCAAACGCGAGCCGAGCGAAGATGAAGTCCGAGATTTGATGTTTGCCTGGACAGTTTGTAAGCATACAAAGTCCAACGCCATTGTCTATGCACGCGACCAACAGACGGTGGGCGTCGGCGCCGGTCAAATGTCACGCGTTGATTCCGTGAAGATTGGAGCGATGCGGGCCCAGTTGCCCGTCAAGGGTTCGGTGCTCGCTTCAGATGCCTTCTTCCCTTTTCGCGACGGCATCGATGAAGCCGCGAAGCACGGAATCACCGCCGTCATCCAGCCCGGCGGCTCAATGCGCGACGCCGAGGTAATTGCGGCCGCCGACGAACATGGACTAGCGATGGTCTTCACGGGTATTCGCCATTTCAAGCACTAGACGCGCTGCGTAAACTTGCTCTTTAACGCCGCTTTATCGATACTTCGGAACCTATGCTCAAAGACAAAACAGGAATCATTTTCGGGGTTGCTAATAAACGCTCAATCGCGTGGGCCACGGCGCTGTCGCTGCATGAAGCAGGCGCGCGCCTGGCCTTTACTTACCAAGGCGATCGCCTCAAGGAAAACGTTGAAGGGTTAACTAACGAAGCGATGCCGGGCTCGTTGCTGTTGGCTTGCGACGTGACCAAGCAGGACGAAGTTGATACGGCATTCAAACGAGTTGGCGACGAGTTCGGCAAGCTCGATTTCCTTATTCACAGCATCGCCTATGCGCCGCGCGAAGCTCTCGGCGGCGAGTATCTCGATACCAGCCGCGACGCATTCGTGACGGCGCTGGAAATTAGCGCTTACTCGCTGGTCCAATTATCGCGCGCGGCCATGCCATTGATGACCAAAGGCGGCAGCATTGTTTGCATGAGCTACTACGGCGCCGAAAAAGTCATCGCCGGCTATAACGTTATGGGCGTTGCCAAATCGGCGTTGGAAGCCAGCACGCGTTACCTGGCCAACGATCTCGGGCCGCGCAACATTCGCGTTAATGCCATCAGCGCTGGTCCAATTCAAACGCTGTCCGCGCGCGGTGTCTCTGATTTTTCGACAATGCTGAAGCACCACGCGGAGCGCGCGGCTTTGCGGCGCAACGTGGAAGCACGCGAAGTTGGCAGCACGGCTGTTTTTCTTTGCAGTCCAATGTCTTCCGCGATTACGGGCGAAGTCATCTATGTCGATTGCGGCTACAGCATCATGGGCATGTAAAGAAGTTTCTAGTTTCAAGTTTCACGTTTCATGAGCAAACTTGAAACCGCAAACTTGAAATTTGAAACTTGAAACTTGAAACTAAGAAACATGAGCGACAAACCAGAACCAGACGAGCACAAACCGGGAACCACTCAGGACGAGCAACTCCTCGAGAGTCCGCGGCTCGACGAATTCACGCACACCGACACGTGGCGCGTGTTTCGCATTATGGGCGAATTCGTCACCGGGTTCGACGAGCTCGCCACCCTGACTCGCGGCGTTTCGATTTTTGGTTCCGCGCGCACGAAGCTTGACGATCCGGATTACGCTGCCGCTCAGGAAACTGCGGCGCTGCTGGCGCGAGCTGGTTTCGCGGTGATTACCGGCGGCGGACCGGGAATCATGGAAGCTGCAAATCGCGGCGCGTTTGAAGCCGGCGGCTTGTCGGTTGGCTGCAACATCGAGCTGCCATTTGAACAGAGCTCAAACCCTTACCTGACTCGGAGTCTAAAGTTTAAATACTTTTTTGTGCGCAAGATGATGTTCGTAAAGTACAGCCTCGGCTTTATTATTTTTCCCGGCGGCTTTGGCACGCTCGATGAGTTGTTCGAGGCACTGACGCTGATTCAAACGAAGAAGATTCGCAACTTTCCGGTCGTGCTTTACGGATCGAAGTATTGGGAAGGGCTGCTGAATTGGGTGCGTGACTTTGGTTTAAAAGAAGGAAAGCTAACTGAAGAAGATCTAAAGCGGTTGCATCTGACCGACTCACCGGCGGAGGTTGTCAAGATTATTGTGGATAGCCAAAGCTCGTTTCTTAATCCGGCAAGTAACGCCCCTGACGAATATCAATACCGCGATGACTAATCGCAATCCTTACTCCGTAGTTACACAAGCGGTCAGCCATTCCCGGTAAGGTGCGGACAGCGCCGTTAACGGCAGCGCGACAATCTCAGGCGTTTCATAACTGTGGACGGCGCGCACTTCCCTCTCCAACTCTGCAAATTTCGCGGCGAGCGTTTTGGCAATCAACAACACTTCCGTCTGCCTTTCAATCTTGCCCTGCCATCGATAGACGGATTCCATTGCCGGCAGAATCTGCACGCAGGCGGCGAGGTTGCGCTCAACCAGCAGGTCCGCTAAGCGCGACGCTTCTTCCTTGTCGGGAGCCGTGATGAAAACGGCAATGGGCTCGTCCGGTGCGGCGGTCATGGCTGATTTCGTCGACGCTGCGCGCCGAGAACCTGACAGAGATTTCTATTCTTCGGTTTCGTCGTCGGTTTCGCCGCCGGTGAGTGGCGTCGTGTCTCCGCCAAAGAAAGCGGCGTAGAGTTCTTTCGCGCGATCGAAGTCTCTTTCATCAACGAGAATAATTGAGCCCGGCGAAGTACTCGAAAGCAGCGGAGAAAAAGCATCGGCGCCGCCCGATTGAACGACGGAGCGAATACCGTTTTGGGTAAGAATGTCATTCACCATTTCAGCTTCCACCGGCGAGCCGAGATTGTGCAAGGGCAACCACTTCGCTTCGCTGCTGTCGTGGGCTGTATTAGCGGGTGTCAGTCGTGCGACCAGCTCCGAATTGTCATCGGGACAACGCGTGATGCCTGGCTCATATTCAGATTCACAAACTGGACAGAACATAGATACCTCGTGAAAAGTTATTCGTGAAAAGTAAAAAGTAAGATAACGCTTTGGTACTCACTTGTCACCCTTCACCCCTCACTCTTCACCCTCCACTTGTCACTGCTTTTTGAAAAGGAATCTCCTCAAAACTCGTCATCCGTTTGAAAGCACTGAAGCGCTCGTTGATTTCAGCGTGCGTCAAACGCCGCACGCGCGTGGTGCCGAATTCTTCGACGTTGAATGAAGCCATGACAGAGCCAAAGATCATCGCGCGACGCATGGCCGCATCGTCGAGCTTCTCCTGGCTCGCTAAATAACCCATAAAACCGCCGGCAAAAGTGTCTCCAGCGCCGGTTGGATCGAAAACCGAGTCGAGCGGATATGCCGGAATCGCGAAATAACTGTTGTGAGTAAAGAGGGCCGCGCCGTATTCGCCACGCTTAACAATCAACGCCTTGGGCCCCCACGAAAGAATGGTGCGCGCCGCTTTGATGAGGTTCGATATCTCAGTCAACTGACGTGCTTCGGCATCGTTGATGATAACGACATCGACACCTTTGATCGTGCGCAACAGTGATTCACGCGTGTTCTCGATCCAGAGATTCATGGTATCGAGTGCCACGAGTTCGGCATCCGGAACCTGTTCGCGAACTTCGCGCTGCAAATCGGGCTGAATGTTTCCCAGAAAAACTAAACGCGACTGCTTCGAACGTTCGGACAGCTTGGGCTTGAAGTCAGCAAACACGTTCAACTGGGTATCAAGCGTGTGCGCTACGTTCAAATCGTAATCATAGCGTCCAAACCAGCGAAACGTTTTGCCGTCCGGAATCTTTTCCAGGTCGGTGGTATCGATGGCATGCGTGGCAAAGACGATTGCGTCGTCATCACCAAAATCGCCGCCCACGACGCCGACAATTCGCACGTCCGTGAAGTAGCTTGCGGAAATCGAGAAGTGCGACGCGGAGCCGCCCAGCATTTTTTCACACTTGCCGAAAGGAGTTTCTACTGCGTCGAATGCAACTGAACCAACTACTAATAGTGACATACTTTTGTTTTATGTTGTTGTCCTGCCAAGGTTGAAAGCAAAGAGAGAATTTACCATTTGCCATTTACGCATTTCTCATTTGTCATTTCTCACTTTGAAAAACGGACGCACTGGTAAGTCTGTAATGGCAAATGAGAAATGCGTAAATGGCAAATGGAAAATCAGTTTCAGAGTTTACCTATTAATTAACTTAGGGCGTCGGCTTGGGTATCGCACCGCCGAGTCCCTGCAGGTCAGCTTCAGCCTGTTTAAGAAACACGCTGTTCGGATACCCCGCAACCAGCCGCGACAGATAAACGCGCGCGTCCTGCCGCAACTGCTCTGCAGTTTTCTCTTTGGCCTTTTGCTTGCCGCGGTTTTCCGCCAGCCGCAGACTGCTCTCGCCGGCAATAAACAGCACTTCATCCAGCTTCGCGAAATTCGGATTGCCGGCGTCGATTTCTTCGCAGCGCTTGATGGCCGCAACGTACGCCTTCTTCAACTTGAAGTAATGGCGCGCGACTTCGAGGTTGTGCAACGAATCCTTTTCGAGCTCTTCATCGCGCACCGTAGACGGATCCGGGCCAGTCTTTGCCGCACCCTGTGCCTGGGCAACCGCTGCTTGCACGGTAATCGCAGCCAGGATAACTATCAATGCTATTGAGACTTTCTTCATAAAGTTCCTCTTACAACTTTCTCGCGACAACGCCTTGGATGCAGATTTCGAGCACCCGGCTCGAACAATTTCACTCCAAGGCATATTTCTTGACTATCACGTCCAGCTTCTGCCTGGTTTCCGGCGGCCACAAGTGCGGCGCGGTGAATATGGCATTCTTCAGCGCTGATGCACACTTGCAAGCCCGCTCAATGCTGGTCAGCCGCTTGACTGCCTCTTTCATTATCAGTTGCGCGTTGCGGACATTCTTATTCAGATATTCGACCACGATGTCAATGGTCACATCATCATGGCCGGGATGCCAGCAGTCGTAATCGGTAACGAGCGCCAGCGTGGCGTAACAAATTTCAGCTTCGCGCGCGAGTTTGGCTTCCTGCAAATTTGTCATCCCAATGACGTCCATGCCCCACGACCGGTAGACTTCGGATTCGGCCCTGGTGGAAAACGCCGGGCCCTCCATGCACAAGTACGTTCCGCCGCGATGCGTCTTCACTTCGGTAACCTTGCACGCCTCTTCAAGCACGTCGCCGAGTTCACCGCACACCGGATGTGCAAAAGTCACGTGCGCCACAATGCCCTCGCCAAAGAAAGTCGATTCGCGAGCGCGGGCGCGGGTGCGATCGAAAAACTGATCCGGGATCACCATGTCGAGCGGAGCGTATTGCTCTTGTAACGAACCAACGGCGGACGCCGACAGTATTCGCTCCACACCCAGCATCTTCATCGCATAGATGTTAGCGCGATAAGGAACTTCAGTTGGTGTAAAACTGTGGCCGCGCCCATGCCGCGGCAGAAAGGCAACCGATTCGCCTTCGAGAGTGCCGACGATGAAGGCGTCAGACGGTTTCCCAAACGGCGTTTCCAACTCGACCTCTTCAACGTCGAGCAGCTCCGGCATTTGGTATAACCCGCTGCCGCCAATGATTCCGATTTTTGCTGTGGTCATTTTGTGTGGGGTAAGCGTTCAGGCTATTTGCAACTGGCCATCGCGTTCCTAACGAATTCCGGAAGTTGCCCTGCCTGCTGTTTCACTAACAATTCTTCGAGCGGTTCCAACCGCACCCTGGGCTTTGCCTTTTTGATGTTTTGATAAGTCTTTAAGGCGCTTTCTACGCCGGCAAGATAGACACGATACTCGTCTTTGGCTTCCTCAGGATGCTCGATTACAAACTTGGTTTCGGCAAAACTCAACTGCGTGGTAATGGTTCCCGCATAATCGCCTTTGATCTTTGAGTAGTCGCCAAGCATGCCAGTGCAAATCGTGACGGTAATGTCGGGTACTTCGATCAGCCAAATTAGTAACTCGCGACTCAACTTCTGGGCGTTCTTGTTGAGTGGATCGTTTTCCAGCAACGTCGCAATTTCAACGGCGCGCGCGCGCTCCGCCGCTGTCGCTGGACCCCGTTTCTGCGCGAGGCTGCTAGTGGCAGAAACTCCGCAGACGAGGATTAGAGCAATGGGCAGCAGACTTCTTTTCATCATTTAAACATTCCTAAACTTCAAAACTAACAGCTCGCAGTTTTCCCTCTTCGTCAACCAGCTTGCACAATGGCTGATCCGGATCGTGATAGAACAGACAAGCCCAGCCTTCTCGTGCCGCTTGCGGCAACAACTTCTTCTTCGCCTCGAGCGTTTCCACCGGGAAAAGATCGTACCCCATGATCCAGGCGTAAGACACATGCGCCTTCATGGGCACCAGGTCGGCAAAGCCAAACATCGTTTGTCCCTGCGACTGCAAACGCCAGCACTGCATTGAGCGATTGTGGCCCGGATGAGTTTCCATTTGCAGGCCGGGGACAACCTCGTAATCAGCGTCTATGGTTTCCAGTTGTCCATTTTCTATCAGCGGCTGCCAGTTGTCGGGAAAGTAGCTCGCCCGGTCGCGCTCGCTAGGTGCCTGCGCATGGTCCAGCTCAGCTTTCGAAACCAAATACCGCGCGTTGGGAAAGGTTGGCGCGGCCTTACCGCCACCATTCACTGAAGTATTTCCACCGGCATGATCAAAATGCAGATGCGTATTGATGACGATGCTAACGTCTTCGGCGGCAACTCCGGCAATCGCCTGCAACGATTCAGGCAGCGCCCGCTCGCGATTGATGCCATACATTTCCTGGTGCTTTGTCGACCACTTTTCGCCGATGCCGCTTTCAATCAAGATGCGCTCGCTGCCCGTATCAATGAACAAGCAATTCAGGTTCATGCGTATGCGGTTCTGCTCATCAGGCGGACAGACCCTGGACCAGAGTGCGCGTGGCACCACTCCAAACATGGCGCCACCGTCCAGACGAAACTCGGCGTCGGGAACGATCTCCACTCGAAAATCGCCAAATTGCATTGAAATACCTTACTCGCAGCTCCATTCCCAGCGCTGCTACGGCGCGTTCTTCTTGGGGCCGGCACCTGCTTTGGGTTTCTGCGGTTGCGGCTCAACCGGTTGCGGCTGGGCTTCGCCTGGACCAAATCCCGGCGGTGGCTGCTGCGGTTGCTGTTCGGGCATCTTCACCGAAAAGTTTTCGGCGACGGTAACGTGCGAACGAGCAACGATCTCATCCAATACTTTCTTCTGTTTTTCCTGTTCGACCGCGGCGCGGGCCTTATCGCGCCCACTTTGCGGCGGCGCGAAAGGATTGTCGCCGGCGGCGCTCTCACCGATCAGAATGTGGCGCGCATGCACCTGCTCTTCAGGCTTGCCGTCCTTTGTTTCGGTCTTGCGCTCATCGACTTTTATGATGTGGTAACCGAACTTGGTCTGGACGAGATCGCTGACCTGCCCTGGCTGAAGCGCGAAAGCGGCCTGCTCAAATTCAGGCACCATCTGCCCGTGGCCGAACCAACCCAAATCGCCGCCCTTCTCTTTGCTCCCAGGATCCGTCGAAAACTCTTTTGCGAGCTTGGCAAAGTCTTCACCGGCGCGCACCCGCTTCAAAACGTCTTCAGCCTTTGAGCGATTCGCCTTGCTGTCGAGTTCGGGATGCACAGCGATATAGGCGTCAACCTCCGCATCCGTCGCCTTCATCTTGTCCGCCAGTTGTTCCTGCGCGTAGCTCTGCGCCAGGATGCGGGCCTGCTCGAGTTTTATTTGCAACTCAACACCGCGTTGCTTGTCGACGCCGGTCGCGACAGCTTTCTGCTCGCCAATTAACACCTGACCGAGCTGCCGCTTTACCTGCTTCACTTGCTCTTCGGGAATCTGACCGCCGCCAAGCTGCGGGTTCTTTGCCTTAGCGTCAGCAATGAAGGCATCAAACCTTTGCTGGTTCGCCGGCTGTTTGAAAAACTCTTCCACTTCCTGGTCGGAAATGTTTGGCCCGGCCTCGCCGGCGCCCTGCGATTTGAAATAGTTTTCAGCGATCACCACGGACTTCACGAGATCCAATTGCCGTTTCACTTCCGGCTTGTTGCCGACTCCCTTCACGCGCGCTTCTTCGGCAACGGCTAACAGCTTGCGCAAGTCATCAGCGAAATCTTTTCGCGCGTTTGCGTCTGAAGCCAGCTTGGTACGAAATTGCGGCGCCTGCTCTTCGGCAATCATTGCCATATCTTCGGCGGAGAGGTTGAGCGAATCCGAACGGCGCGCCTTCACCTGCCAAACGATGAGTCCTAACGCAAACACAACGGCCACCGCGGCCGCGATTAAGGCTTTAGTAGTTGAGGTCAAAACAATATTCCTTTCTAAATCAATCCTGGTGCTCTACTAACTCTAACAAGACGCCATTGGTTGCAGCAGGATGAATGAATGCAACCAGACAACCATTGGCGCCCAGGCGCGGGGTTTCATCAATTAAACGCGCGCCCTTTGCTTTCAATTCGCTGAGCGCTTCACGAATGTTGGGAACGCGCAGCGCGATGTGATGAATGCCCGGGCCGCGCTTCAGCAAAAATTTTGCAACCGGCGAATCGTCGCCTAGCGGTTCAAGCAACTCAATGTGAGTGTCGCCAATCTCCAGCATCGCCACCCGCACGCCCTGTTCGGCAACTTCATCTGTCGAATCCACCGACAAGCCCAACGCGTCCCGCCAAACAGCAAGAGCCTGTTCGATTTCAGGTGTCGCGATACCGATGTGGTCGACTTTCATTAATCAATGGCCTTTGGTCTTTGGCCTTTGGTCTTTGCGATTTAGAAGACATACTTCCAAGACCAAAGACCAAAGTCCCAATACCGGCAAAGCGAAACTCGCGCGCACGAAGGACCGCTACGCCTTAATTAATTCCTCAACCGCAGAATAAGGGTCACGACGGCGGCTCGCAACCTCACCTGCGAGTTGTTCGAGCTTCTCCGCTGCGCCAGCGGACTCCAGCGTTTGCGCCACCAATCGCTCGCGCAGCAATTCCAGAATTCTCCAGCGCGCAATTGCGCGGCGACGGCCTTCACCGGACGGCGTTCGCAGATGAAACTCGCGATAGGTCTCAATCGCCTTGGCCAGCTCTTCGATGCCTACGCTTTCAATCGCGATCGTCTTAACAATCAGCGGCTGCCAGCTATCGTCACGTTCAGCCAGCGACAACAGCGCTTGCAGCTCCTTTTCGGTCGAATTGACGCCGTCGCGATCGGCCTTGTTGATAACAAAGATGTCGCCGATTTCCATGATGCCGGCCTTGATAGCCTGAATGTCGTCACCCATCCCCGGCACCAGCACCACGACCGAAACGTCCGCCGCCTTAACTACTTCAACTTCATCCTGGCCCACGCCCACAGTTTCGATAATGATCTTGCCGTAACCTGCCGCATCAAGAATCGAGACTGCATCGACCGTCGTGCGCGCCAGGCCGCCGAGGTTGCCGCGCGTGGCCATCGAACGAATAAAGACGCCGCTGTCCAGCCCCAGCGCCTGCATGCGAATGCGATCGCCGAGAATCGCGCCGCCGGAAAACGGACTCGACGGATCAACTGCAACGATTCCAACTCGTTCGCCCTGTTGCCGGTAATGCAAGGCCAGCTTGTCGACCAGCGAAGACTTCCCTGCTCCGGGCGCACCCGTAATTCCAATAACCAAGCCGCGGCCCGTCAGCGGAAAAACCTGCTTCATTAGTTCCGCTGCGTCTTTGGAAAGATCTTCTACTTTTGAAATCGCCCGCGCCACCGCGCGTACGTCGCCGGCCGCGATCCGATCGATTAGTGACTTCGGGTTGACTGAAGCTTCCATCGAACCATGCCGACTCTGCGTAACCGCTATCACAACTGCTGCAAGATTTCGCGTGCGATAATCAGGCGCTGAATTTCCGATGTGCCTTCACCAATCGTGCACAACTTGGAATCACGCCAGAACTTCTCCGGCGGATAATCCTTGGTATAGCCATAGCCGCCGTGGACCTGAATCGCTTCTTCACAAACGTTCACACTGATTTCGGAGGCAAACAACTTGGCCATCGACGACTCTTTCGTCACCTTTCGCTTGTTGTCCTTAAGCCAGGCAGCGCGATACATCAACAAACGCGCGGCATCGATCTGCATTGCCATGTTTGCCAACTTAAACTGAATCGCCTGAAACTCCGCAATCGGCTTACCAAACTGCTGTCGCTCTTTTGCATAACGAACTGCCGATTCGTAAGCGCCCTGGGCAATTCCAACTGCCAGCGCGGCGATTGAGATGCGACCACCATCGAGCACTTCCATCGCGTTAACGAAACCGTTGCCCTCGTCCCCCAGACGATTTTCGTCAGGCAAGAAACAATCCTCAAACACAACGCTGGCTGTTTCCGACGCACGCAGGCCAAGCTTGTTCTCTTTTTTTGCCGGCGCAAAGCCCGCCATTCCCTTTTCAAAGATGAATGCCGAAATGCCTTTGCTTCGTTTCGCGCGATCGGTTACGGCCATCGCGACGCAAGTATCAGCGTGAATGGCATGAGTAATAAAATTCTTTGAGCCGTTAACGATCCAACCGCCATCTTTGCGCACAGCAGTGGAACGCGTTCCTGAAGCGTCCGATCCAGCGCTTGGTTCGGTCAGGCCCCAGGCGCCCAGATGCTTACCGGTGGCCAGCGGCACCAGGAACTTCTGCTTTTGCGCTTCAGTGCCAAACTGATAAATGTGATTCGCGCAAAGCGAGTTGTGCGCCGCGACCGAGATTCCCACCGAACCGTCAACGCGCGAAAGCTCTTCGATGATGGTCGCGTACTCGATGTAACCCATGCCGGCGCCGCCGTACTCTTCGGGAAACAAAACGCCAGTTAGTCCCAACTCCGCCAGTTTCGGTTGCAACTCGATCGGAAAGTGCTGGGCTTCGTCCCACTCCATCACATGTGGCGCGATTTCGGCCTCGGCAAATTCGCGCACGCTCGTCTTGATCTGTTGCTGTTCTTCGTTTAATTCAAAATGCATATTTTTCCGGTGGCGGGCGCGACAAAGGCATCCCCGCCTGCAACATCACAGGCAAGAATGCCTGTCCCAACCAGCAATCAACTCCTTGGAGTGCGGCGGCCCGGCGCCGCTTTGGTCACCGACCGCCCGGCGCCGCGTTTCGTAAGATCATTTTAAACTAATCAGCGGAGTGCCTACCGGCGAAGGCCAAAACGGCGCC
>JANMKA010000072.1:0-8657 GCA_031371765.1 Blastocatellia bacterium | reverse complement strand
GCGCATCGAACCGGTCCGCGGCCAGATGGTTTCATTCGAAGCGACGCCGCAAATTGCGCGACACGTAATTTACAGCCCACGGGGTTACATCGTGCCGCGCCGCGATGGCAGACTATTGGCCGGTTCAACCACCGAACACGCCGGCTTTGACAAGCGGGTCACGGCCGCGGGAGTGCAATCAATTGTGACGTCGGCGCTCGAAATTACTCCGGCAATCGCGAGCCTGCCGCTCACGTCAACCTGGGCTGGTTTGCGGCCGCGTGCCGCTGACGGTTTGCCAGTACTCGGTCCTTGTGCTGAAATTGCAGGGGTCTTTTATGCAACCGGCCACTATCGCAACGGCATATTGTTGACGCCAGTCACCGCGGAATTGCTGGCCCGCGCCATAGTTGACGAAGATGTCTCCCCGCCATTGCAGATTTTTTCGCCTGATCGTTTTCAACTCGCGGCCGTTAGTTGACGTCCAATTACTGCAGATGAAGTTCTCTTACAAACTCTTAACTACCCTCGTTGCAGTCGTGTTGCTGGCGGCTGGCATCGCGCGCGGTCAAGCGACGTCGGCGAATGATCAAACGACGGTAGCGCCCGACACGCGACCTGCCAGCGTTTTGTTTGCTGAAGCCGACAAGTACGTCGAAAAGAAGTTTGCCCAGTTCAATAAAGAAAAGCGGCCTTACGATTCAACGTTGGAAGCGAACACAAAGCAGGAACAAAAAGTTCTGGCAGCGAAGTATGCGGAGGTTTTGCGCGGGCGCGGTTCTTTAGCCCAGATGGACCAATTTTATCTGGGCATGCTTTATCACCTGGCGGGTAATGGCGATGGCGCGCTGGAAGCGATGGGTAATTATCTCAGTGGCGCAGCGACCGGCCAGAATGCCCAACTCGCGCGCGCGGTTGTCGTGCTTTACTCCACCCGCAAAGGTTTGATTTCGGAAGCTGAACACGCGGTGGCCAATTATGGCAACAACCAGCCGCAGAGTTTGGCCGAATGGTTTGGCATGGAGTCGCTGGTTACCGAGCTGTTTCAGAAGACTAAAGACTATCCGCGCATGGCGGCACATGCGCAACAGATGGCAAAAATTGCGCGCCTGGTTGTTCCCAACCAGGGCATAAATACCTTTCGGCGCGACGATATGCTTTTTAAGGCCGCTTCGTTTTTGGCCGAGGCTTACGTAAATACAGGTAGGAAAGCCGACGCGATTGCGACCGTTCAGGATTTGCGCAAGCTGGCTGTGACGCTGCCATCTGGGAACCTATTGCGGCTCGCTAACATTCGTCTTAATGGGCTCGACCGTGCGATTGACCTGCGCGGAGTTTTTAGTGAGTTACCAAAGGACGAAGCGCATAAGCTGCCGGAGATCGTGGCAACCCAGTGGATCGATCAAGCGCCGGTGAAACTTTCCGAATTGCGTGGTCAGGTTGTGCTGCTGGATTTCTGGGCGACCTGGTGTGGTCCCTGCCGTTACACGTTTCCCCGACTGCAACAGTGGCACGAAGCTTATAAGGGTAAGGGGCTGGTCATTCTCGGGATGACCAATTATTTCGGCGAGGCAGACGGCCAAAAAGCAACGCGCGGCGAGGAGCTGGTCTACCTGCGCAGTTTTAAGAAGAAGAATCGCTTGCCATACGGATTTGCCATAGCCGACTCCTCAGTCAATGATATGAACTACGGCGTGTTTACCATCCCGATGTCGTTTCTGATCGACCGGCAGGGAAGAATGAGATACATCTCGATGGGAGCGAGTGCCGAAGAAATCGCCGCACTCGGCAAAATGATCGAGAAAGTGATGGCTGAGGAAAACGTAAAAAGCACCGAGACAGTCAGGGCGAAATAAGATGCACGATCAAAACATCACAATTGGAATCGCGTTCATCGCCGGCGTGCTGTCGTTTCTGTCTCCCTGCGTCTTGCCGCTGGTTCCCGGTTACATCTCGCTCATGTCCGGCGTCAGCATTGACCGGCTAAAGGAAGGCGGCTCGAGCACGACCGCCCGCCGCGCCGTGATTCTTAACTCGCTCGCTTTCAACGCCGGGCTCTCGGTAATTTTTCTGGCCCTCGGTACCACGGCCGGATTGATCGGCGCCGCGATCATCAACAACATCTGGGTGCGCGTTATCGGCGGGCTGATCATTATCGCTTTCGGTCTGCAGCTCATCGGACTTTTGAAAATCGCCACGCTCTACAAAGACACACGCTTCTTTTCTAACGACAAACCGCGCGGCGCGTTGGGTTCGTTTACGCTGGGCATCGCTTTTGCCGCGGGCTGGACACCGTGCATCGGTCCAATACTCGGCGGCATCATCGGATTGGCGGCAACCAGTGGCGGTTGGCGCAGCGGCCTGACGCTTTCGGCGTTCTACTCGGCGGGCTTGGCAGTGCCTTTTCTGTTGACTGGACTGGGAATTAATCAGTTTCTGGCGTTCTACGGAAAGTTTCGTAAGCACCTGCACAAAGTTGAAGTAGTCTCCGGCGTGGTGCTGATTGTTGTCGGGCTGCTGGTGATGAGCGGGCAATCGACGTTGCTCACGAGTTCCAAACTCGCGGCATGGTTGCCAAATGCCGAGGGCTGGATAAAAGTGAAGCCACCCACGGCCAGCGCTACCACACCGGCGAACACGAATTTTGAGGCGGCGCCGCAAGTGCACTTCCAAACTTTAACTGGCGACCCATTTACGTTGGGCCAACTACGTGGTCAGGTCGTGCTGCTGAACTTTTGGGCCACCTGGTGCGTTCCCTGCCGCGAAGAAATTCCCGTGCTCAATGCAATGCAGCACGATCTCGAAGGCAGAGGCTTAAAGATTGTTGGCGCGTCGTTGGAAGACACGGCCGAGAGCGTCGCGGAATATCAAAAAGACGTTCGCAAGTTTGAATACCAGGTGCTGGTCGGTGGCGATGACGCGAAAGCGAAGTTTGGCGGCACTCCACTGCCGACAACTTATTTGATTGACCGCGATGGCCGCATTCGCCAGAAGATTGTCGGCGCGCGCGATCGCGAAGGGTGGGAAGCCGCCGTGAAACCTTTGCTCGATGAGCCCGCCGCCACCGCGCAGAAGTCAAACTAAGGGTTGGCGTTTTCGCGCTGCAGGCGCGAGATGTAATAGCCAGGGGCAAGCGCACAGCGCGTCGCCCCTGGAAAAGTAAGATAAAAAAGTCTTTAGCCCTGAAGGGGCGAAAGAAACAGCGCCACTAAGGAGTAACCCATGAAAGCGTTATTGATCACTTTCATTCTCAGTGTCTTCTTCATTCCGAGCGCAGCACGCGCGCAGGACGGACACGAGTATTCGCCGCTCGTCGAGAAAACCGTCAACTACAAGAACTGGACGCTGACTTCTCTGAAAGACAACAAGCCGACGGATCTGCGCTCGTTGGTCCAGGGCAAGAAGTTGGTGATGGTGGTTTACTTCGCCCCCTGGTGTCCGAACTGGCGCAACGAAGCGCCGGTGGCGGCAAAGCTTTATGAGAAATATAAGGACCAGGGTTTCCAGGTGATTGGTGTCAGCGAATACGGTACGCGCGACGCGGTCTCAACATTTTTTGCGCCTGGGGGCGCGCCTTATCCGGTGGTTAGTGAATCGGAGCTGCGCGAAGACCGCGACAAGACGGCGCACTACGGCTACCGGCAATTGACCGGTGATACGCGCAAGTGGGGGTCGCCGTGGAATATTTTTCTCGAGCCGGCTTCGCTCAGCAAAACCGGCGAGGTGTTGATTGAAAAAGCCTGGGTCGTGAATGGTGAATTGATCGAGGCCGACGTGGACAAGTTCATCGGCGAACGCTTGAACACGAAGACTGCCGCCATCGAGCCTTGTAAGAACTAAAATTTCAGAGCCAAAGGGATCGCGTAAGGGCACGTTAACCGCGTGCCCTTTTTGCTTTCCATTTGCGCGTGCGGATTCAACTTCCAAGCGCAACAGTGACGTTGGCTTTCGCTCCAGCGGAGCGAGATGTTTATAGCTGCGAACGCACCTAAAAAGGATCTCGCTCCGGTAAGAGCGAAACTTGCCACCGGGCAATAAGCCCGGTCGAGCAAAAGCGGTTGCGCTCCTCTGGAGCTCAGGAGCAAAGAAAAGGAGCGTCAGGCAATAAACATCTCGCCCCATCCGTCCCATTTTCTGGCGAAGCGACAAACCGCGTTCTGTTGCACTTCCAAATTGAATTCACGCCTCACGATTTACGATTTACGGTCTTCATTGCTACTATGGCCGACTCTTTTGGGCCACAAACTATGAAACTTCGTCTCCTTTATCACGGTCACTGTTTCGACGGGGTCGCCTCGGCGGCTGTCTTTACGCGCTTTTACAAGGAACGCATTCACCCGGAAGCGGAGGTCAGTTACGGCGGTTTGCTGCATCGCCCAGGGAATCTGTTTGATCAAAAACTGTTTGACGGCGATGAAAACGCGATCGTGGATTTTAAGTATGCGGCTTCGGAAAAACTGACCTGGTGGTTCGATCACCATCAATCGGCATTTTTGACTCCTGAAGACGAAGCGCATTTCCGCGCCGACAAATCCGGCAGGAAGTTTCTCGATGCGACTCGCAAGTCGTGCACGGAATTCATCGCCGACGTCGCGCATTCGCAGTTTGGTTACGACGACGGACCGGTCAAGTCACTGGTCGACTGGGCGCACATTATTGACGGCGCGTTGTACGAATCGGCAGCGCAGTGCGTAGAGCTGAAAGCACCGGCGCTGCAGTTGATGCAGGTGATCGAAGCCGATCCGGACGACGGCTTTGTTGAAACAGTAATCCGCGAGTTAGCAGTGAAGTCTCTTGACGAGGTTGCGACCGGCGAAGAAGTTCAGCGGCGCTTCAAGCCGATTCTCAAACAGCATCTGGAGACGCTGGAAACAATCCGGCGCAAGGCAGTCTTTGAAAACGGCGTCGTGCGATTTGATCTCGTCGACGAAGGCTACGACGGCTTTAACAAATTCATTCCTTACTATCTCTATCCCAACACAACTTATTCGGTCGCCCTCACCCGCGGCGCGCAGCGCACCAAGATTTCGGTCGGCTCAAACCCCTGGTCGCCACGCCCGCGCACGCACAACATCGCGATGATCTGCGAACGCTATGGCGGCGGCGGTCATGCGGTTGTCGGTGCGATTTCGTTCAGGCCTGACGAGGTTGAACGCGGACGTGAAGTTGTCGCTGAGATTGTTGAAGAGCTTTCAACAGAAGGCAAAGGGCAGTAGGCAGAAAGCGGCGAGCAGAAAATAAGAAGGCGGGGGGATACGCTAATCCCCACCGCCATTATTTCTGCCTACTGCCTTTTGCTTAGATGCCTACTGTTTATCTACCGCTCCATCAGCGCTTCAATCTCACCCGCATCCTTCGGAACTTTCGTCGTCAACACCCTTGGTCCATTGCTGGTGCACAGCACATCGTCTTCGATGCGCACGCCGATGCCCAGATATTTCTCCGGAATGTCTTTTGTGTCGGGCGAAACGTAAATGCCCGGCTCGACAGTCATCACCGTGCCCGGCTCCAGCGCGCGCGACTCCTTATCATAGTAATAAACACCAACGTCGTGCACATCGATCCCCAGCAGATGACCAAGACCATGCATGTAAAACTGTTCGTGCTTCTTTTCTTTGATGAGGTCTGCCGGGTTTCCTTTTAGCAATCCCAGTTTCACCATTCCTTCAGTCAGGATTTCCACCGATCGTTGTTTCAGTTGATCATGCGTGGTGCCGGGCCTGACCATCTCGACGCAGGCGACCTGCGCTTCCAGGACCAAATCGTAAATCTCGCGTTGCGCCGGACTAAAACGGCCGTTGATAGGAAACGTGCGCGTGATGTCTGACGCATAGCCTTTGTATTCAGCGCCGGCATCAATCAATAACAAATCGCCATCGCGCAGTTCACCGTCGTTGTTAATGTAATGCAGCACGGTGGCGTTGGCTCCCGCGCCAACAATCGAGTTGTAGGATGGACCAGACGCGCCCTGTTGCCGAAAGATCCGTTCGACGAGGGCTTCGACTTCATATTCCTTCATGCCTGGCCGCACGGTTTTCATGGCTTCGACGTGTGCTTCAGCCGCAATGTCGGCCGCCTTCTGCATTAACTCAATTTCTTCGTCGCTCTTGAAGACACGCATCTCGTGCACGATGGTAGCGGGATCGATGATAGTGCGTGGTGGATGAATGGGCTTACGATTGAGCGAGCGCATCTGGGCAATTTTTTGAATAACTTTGTGGTCCAAATCGGGATAAGCGCCGAGCCGGTAATAAAGTTTCTCCGCGCCATCCAGAATCTCCTGAAGTTTCCCGTCAAACTCTTCGATCGGGAAAGATTCGTTCGCGCCAAAGTCGTTCTTAGCGCCTTCAACGCCGGCGCGCCGGCCCACCCAGATTTCCTGTTCCGGATCGCGCGGCCGCACGAACAAGATGTACTTGTGTTCCCGCGCAGGAGCGATGACCGCGATCGAATCGGGTTCATCAAAGCCGGTCAGGTACAAAAAATCCGAATCCTGGCGAAAGCGATACTGCGTGTCGTTGGAACGCGTGGCTTCGCGCGCACTGGGAATGATGGCTACTGATTTCTGGTCCATGCGGTGCATGAACTCAGCAAGCTGCGTTCGGATCATGAAGGGCTGCTCCTCTTGCGAAATTGAAGAATTTGTGTTGCGGGCATTGTAACCGAGCGCTCGGGGAGTAACGAAATGGCCGCTCGCAGAGCAGTACTAATTTGATTTGAGGCGCCCGAGTGTCGTGAGGTCAGTACCGTCCGCGGTAGCGGATGGATGCATTGATGGCCGATTGGCATTGCGGTTTCCGCATGGTGTCCAGGCGAGCCCGCCAATTGGCAATCGGCAAGGAAAATTGGCAATGTCGGAATCCATCCGCTACCGCGGACGGTACTGACTTCATTGCCCGCAGTTAGATTTGGGCGGCGGCTTTGGCCTTACTAATGTCGGGGTTTCCTGCGGACGCCCGGCGCCAGCGAATGATAAGCAAAACGAGCGCGCCCAAACCGACGACGATGCTGATCAGTTGCGAAGTTGAAAGACCCGTGCTGGTCGTCAACCCAAACACGTCGCCGCGCGGATCGTCGCGCAAAAACTCAATCAAGAATCTAATAACGGAATAAAGCAGCGCATAAAGCAGAATCACCTGGCCGTTGAAGCGTTTGTGCTTGTGCAGCCACAGCAGAAAAAAGAAAACGATGAACATGGAGAACGATTCGTAAAGCTGCGTCGGGTGCAACGGCACGTCAATAGGCACGCCTGTGATTTCGTGGCCCAGCTCAGTGAACTTCACGCCCCAGGGCAGCGTCGTCGGTTTTCCCCAGCAGCAACCGGCGGAAAAGCAACCAAGCCGGCCAAAGAAATTGCCCACCGCAATGCCCGGAGCGCACGCGTCTGCAGTCTTCCACCAGGGCAACTTGTAGCGCTTCATCAGGAAATAGCCAGTCAGCACGGCGCCGATAAGGCCACCATAAAAAACTCCACCCGAGCGCAAAAAATCCAGCGAGATAAGTTGCCAAGGATGATCGCGATACTCAGGTTCGGTAAAGAACATCAGCACCTTTGAGCCGATAAGCGAAGCAAGCAACATCCACAAGCAGAGGTCGTAAATTTTTTCTTTCGGCAGGCCGTCGCGCGCGGCCAGCTTTACCGCAATCAGGATCGCGCACAGAAATGCGAGCGCCAGAAACACGCCGTAGGTGTTGATGGGGAAATTGCCGATGCGGAAAAGTTCTGGAAACATGGGAACAACGTAAATCGTAAATCGTGAATGATCCGGAGGCGCTTTAGAGACTAGTCTGGCATCCAAACCGGCCAGCGAACAACTGACTACTGACTACTGACTACTGACTACTGACTACTGACGTTTTCTTCGCAAAAACCAAATCAAAAGCGAGCAGCAACGCACCAATCGTTATGCTGGCGTCGGCGACGTTGAATGTGGGCCAATGATACGAATGCGCGTGCACCACAATGAAATCGATCACATAACCCAACCGCGCGCGGTCCGTCAGATTCCCGGCAATTCCCGCCAGCAACAGAGCGCAGGCTCCCAGTACGCGGTCATCGCTGCGCGGCGTGCGCACGAAATAATAAAAGACCGCGGCGGCTGCCACGATAGCCAGGCCGACAAAAAACCAGCGTCCAAACGCACCGCCTTCTTGCAACTGTCCAAAAGCTATGCCGCGGTTTTCGGTGTAAACCAAATCAAAAAAGCCCTGAATGATCGTGCGATCGCCCTGGAAGCGCAGCGTGCGCACGGCCCATGATTTGGTCGTTTGGTCGACCATGTAAAGACCAAAACTTGCGATCAGATAACCGAAGCGCCAGCCCATGCGGGTTCGGGCATCGTCACTCACGTCAATTTTGTTAACACTTGCCTCCATTTATTTATATCGTTCGTTACCGGCTTTGCCGCTTTCCGCGCGCCGTTAGGTGCGCAATGTTTATAGACCCGAAATATTTGCTATTAGAGTTTTCCGCTCGGTCGAAACCGCTGCGGTTTCGACCGAAGGATCTTGTGACTGAAATTTTTCTATAAATATTTGGCTCCTTACAGAGCCAAAAAAAAGGCCCCTTAAGCGATTATCCGGCCGGAGTCACTTCCAGTTCAATCTCCTCTAACGCCACAACGCAACGCTCACACACGCTCGGATACTTTTCCGCCTCGCCGACCCGCGTGGAATAG
>JANMKA010000003.1:0-13306 GCA_031371765.1 Blastocatellia bacterium | reverse complement strand
GTGCTAAGTGCTGAGTACTGAGTGTTAGGTCAAGACGAATGTCACTCTTGAAGTTATCGAACCGAACTCACCACTCATCGGTCAGCACTCATTGCTCATTGCTCAGCACTCAGCACTATGTCTTCCAACACCCACGTCGTTATCATTCGTCATGGCCAATCGCAAGGCAACGCTGAAGGTCGCTTTGGTGGCCACACCGACACCCCTCTCTCCGCCCGCGGCCGGAAACAAGCGGAAGCGACCGCCCGCGCGCTCGCGTCGGAAAAATTCGATGCCATCTATTCCAGCGACCTGCCGCGAGCGATTGAAACTGCGACACCGCTCGTCAAGCGAATTGGTGTAGAGCTCGAGGCGACCGAAGCATTGCGTGAACGCAGCGTCGGCGTGATGGAAGGCTTAACTTTCGAAGAAGCTGCGGAACAATACCCCGAACAATACCAGGCGCTGCTGCGGCGAGATTTCGAGCACGTATTAGCGGGTGGGGAAAGTTACCGGCAAACACTCGATCGCGCGGCGCGACAACTCGATGAAGCAATCGAGCAACACAAGGGTGGCCGAATTGTGATCTTCGCGCACACCGGGACAATCTGCATTTTGATTCTGCATCTGATGGGCGCACTGGACGCGCCCGACCTGAAACCAGTCTGGATTGCAACTTCCAATTGCGGCATCGCCCGTTTTGAGTTGCGTTCAGACGGATTTGTGCGGGTGCTAAATATCAACGACACCCGCCACCTCAGCGGAATCTAAAAATCAGCCGCGGATTTGCGCGGATGAACGCGGATTCAAACCAAAACTAAAAACAATTCAGCCCAACTCGTATGGATTCTGGCGTTTCCGGATCCGCGCTTATCCGCGTTGGTCCGTGGCCAAATCTTTATGGCGTTGAGATTCGCGCGCGCTCTGCGTTGGCCCAATCGCAAATCGTTTTCACGTCATCAGCGGAAAGCTTTGCCTGGGGATGCAGCGGCATATACGTGCTGAGTGGCATCTCGCCATCCTGAACCTGCTCGCACAGATCTCTTAGCCGGCGAGATTGCTTGTCCTTGTCATAGCTTCCCCACTCGGACAGGTTCATCGCCCTGCGACCGTCGTTAACGTGGTTAACGAGGAACCAGGAGACGGGCGCGACATTTGTGTACCAGGGCCAAATAGTCTTGTTTGAATGACAGTCGCTGCAGGAGCGATCAAAGATGGCCGCGACCTGCGGGCTGACCTGCAAGTTCGCTTCGATCGATTTCGCTGGATCAACTGGCGGATTGGTCCTCGCCGGACGAACAAATTGAATAATGACCAAGCCGGCGGCCAAGACAAGAACCAGCCAGCGTAGGATTCTTGATGAACGTTTCATGTTGTGATTGTTCTCGGCTATACCAAGTGCGAGCTGCAAAATAAGGCAGCGGTGCTCCGGACACCAACACGAGGCGTCCAATAAGTCAGTTCGCACAAAAACGGCGCAAAAGAACCCATTCAGACGGAGGATTCAATTGCGCCGATTGCGTCGAAGAGGAACCGTTACGACCTCAGGGATTATTTACTCAGCGCGTCACGCGCACGAGCATTTCAGTTCCTGACTCGATCTTCAGTTCCTTACTGCCCTGCACTGCCAGCGAACCAGCGCCGCCCGCGCCGCCAAGTATCAAGCCGATACCGGCGCCTTTGCCGCCACCGATAATGGCGCCCAGCACTGCTCCAGCTCCGGCGCCGATAGCACCGCGCTTAATGGTTTGCTTGGTCCTGCTGCCTGACGTGACCCCGCCTTCGTTGTCGGCCTGCCCGCTATCGCTGCCATAAACACGCGTCACGTATCCATGCAGCGTGCCGGTGCGATCACCCAGCGAGATCGTATCAAACGCCAGGTTCATGCTGGTGCGGCCTTGTATCTTTCCTGACTTTTGAATTGAGCTGATGTGTCCGGTGATTCTGCCTTCGTTAAAGCGCACCGGGTCAAGCGCGGTCGCCGTAAACCTGTCACCGACGCGCGAATCCTTGCTCGACAACGTGTCTTCAATGCGAATTTTCAAATTGGTTCCGATAGGCACGATAGGGCCAACCGGAGCCGTCGTTGTCCGGGTTGTAGTGCGGCGCGCAGCGCGACGTAACCTCGGTCGCGTGCGCCTCTGCGCAGCAACCAGCATCGGCAGCGACAGCATAACTAAAAGAGTGAACAGCGATATCAATCGCTTCGAATTAACCGACTTCATTTTGTGAACCTCCGCAGCGCGTAAGTTGTTGCGCGCTTGTGAAATTGTTAGAACGCGAGGGCGTAAATCGACCGAGCAAGACAGATGTTGCCGTCTGTCCAAATCTTACTGAAGAAAGTCAGGCATGAAGCCCGGCTTACCGCGAGGGGGTTCAAACGGGGGTAGCAATACTCTGCGCTTCGGAACTGCTTGCAAGCAACCCGTCGCCATCCTCGAGCGACTGCTGGCGATGCACCGTGCCGTCCGATTCAAAGATGTATGCCGAGGGCGCCTCGCGCATGATGATGTCCTGCAAACGCATCAAGCCATACAGCAACGCTTCCGGGCGCGGCGGACAACCGGGAATGTAAACATCCACTGGAATGCAGCGATCGACGCCCTGCATGGTTGAGTAAGAATCAAACGGCCCGCCGGTCGAAGCGCACGCGCCCATGGCGATGGCCCATTTTGGCTCGGGCATCTGCTCATAAACTCGGCGCACCACCGGGCCCATCTTCAGTGTGACCGTGCCGGCGATGATTATCAGATCGCTCTGGCGCGGGCTGGGACGAAACACGCCGGCGCCAAAACGATCAATGTCGAATCGGCCGGCGCCAGTCGCGATCATTTCGATGGCGCAGCAAGCGAGTCCGAAGGTCATGGGCCACAACGCAGACTTGCGCGCCCAGTTGACTACCGGCGCGGTCATGTCGAGCGCCTTAGCACCCACAGTTCGGCGCACTGAATTCATCAGTGTGTCGAACCGGGTTAGGACGAAGCCTTGATCGTGTTCAGCCATTGCATTAAGGGATGAGGGCTGAGGGATGAGGGATGATCTTCCTCCCTGACGCTCCCATCTTAGGTTTGAGTCCTTTTGCCATACTAACAAACATCGCAATCAATTCGTTGGTCTCGCTTGCCAATGGTTCCAGTCTTTCGGCTTTGACTATTTTGGCTTCGGCAAGCAACTCAAGCCAATAAAGTGTTTCGTCCAGTTCTTGTAAGCCACCTTCGATCTTGCTTATAAAGTCGGCATTAGATTTAGCTCGACAAGCTTCGCGGTAATGCGCGCCAACGGACGTTCCCGATCGCAACAACTGCTTGCCGAGGACCTGTGCCTCGGTCGTCTTAGGCAAAGCCGCATAAACCTTAATGATTCGAAGCGCGAACTCTCTCGTACGCTTTCGCAGATCTTGTCGGTTCTCCGACTTCATCCCTCATCCCTCCGCCCTCATCCCTTGGCTCACGCCCATTCCAGCGCGCCTTTGCGCCACGCATAGTAATAGCCCACAACCAAAATGCCGATGAAGACAAACATCTCGACCAGCGCAAACTTCGTAAACGAAAAGTCGTCGCCCATGAAGATGATGGCCCAAGGCAACAAAAAGATAGTCTCAACATCAAAGATCAAAAACAACATCGCGACGATGTAATAACGAACTGTAAAACGCGAGTGCGCGTCCGTAATCGGATCGATGCCGCACTCATATGGGCGCATCTTTCCCTTACCGTAAACAGCGGGCCGCAGGAACCGGCCTAGAATAATCGGCAGAACCGGAAAAGCAATCGCCACCACAAAGAAAATCATCACCGGCCAGTAAGCCGTTATTGGTGAACCAATATTCGCTGTCGCGGTTGTGGTTGCCTGAAGCAGCATCTTGGAATGCGGCGGCGTGACGCCGCTTTTATCCTCTTTGGACTGCGGTGGCTTGACACCGCTTTCGTCCTTTTGAAGTGCGGCGTTCGGAAATCCGCTGCAACTCCATTTAGACCGAATTAAATATTGAACTTGCTTGCTGAGAAAAAATCTTAAGCGTCACGAAGATCATTGTCAACGAAGACTTTTGCTCAAACAGTTTCACAGTCCAACCTTCACGTTGTGCCGATAATGAGCAAGCCTAGGCTAACACTTCAACTCTAGTGGATTCCGCCGCCTTTTTGGCCGGCGAGCAACGCAATCGCATGACTGAGAACCGGCGCGATCACGGCGAAACTTTCGCGCACTGCTTTTGGCGATCCGGGCAAGTTTACAATCAGCGTTCCTGAGCGGATGCCACAGACGCCGCGGGAAATCATTGCCATTGGTGTTTGCTTGAGAGTTTCCATGCGCATCGCTTCGGACAACCCCGGTGCTTCGCGTTCAATAACCTCGAGCGTGGCTTCGGGTGTGTTGTCGCGCGGCGAGAAACCGGTGCCGCCAGTGGTAACGATGAGGTTGACGTTGCGCCAATCGGAAAACTCTTTCAGGGCGTCTGCCAATGGATCTGGATCGTCGGCAAGGATGCGCTGGGCCACAATCTCGGCGCCAAGATCTTTCAGCAGTTGGACAAGTATTTCGCCCGACTCATCTTTACGCCCGCCCCGAGAGCTGGCATCACTCACCGTAATCACCACCGCACGAATTACCAGTTCGCGAATCTCGATTGGCATTGAGTAATTCTCTCCGCTCGGTTACTGCTCACCGCTCACTGCTTACTGCTCACTTCATTCACCGCCGCGCGTGTTCTTTCAACCAGCAACGATCCATCACGACCAGCAGTCCTGCGTCTGCAGCACGTTGCGCCGCGGCTTGATCAATGACGCCTTCCTGAAGCCAAACTGCCTTGGCGCCGACGGCGATCGCTTCGTCCACCGCAGTTGCGGCTTCGCTTGAGCGTCGGAAAATGTCAACCAGATCGATCTTGTCGGGCACGTCCGCCAACGAAGCGTAGGCTTTTTCGCCAAACACCTCAGTCTCGTTGGGATTAACCGCGATGACGTTGTAGTCGCGCCGTTTCATGTAGGACGCAACCCCATATGAAGGACGTGAAGGACTGGAAGACAATCCGACAACTGCAATTGTGCGACAGTCATCCAGAATTTTCTCGATCGCCTCTTTGCTATTGATTTCCAAAAGTCACTCCTCGCTCGCAGTGCTACCTAACCGCCGCGCCCACCGCGTGCAACTCCTGCAATGACCGCACCTGCATGGCGCCGCCGGTTGCACGAGCGCCAATCGCTTCTTCGATTGCCTGCGCACCCGTCATGGTGGTGACGCAGGGAACGTTGTGCTGCAACGAGGCCCGCCGAATCGCCTGTTCGTCAAAGTGCGACGCGCGGCCCAACGGCGTATTGATCACCAACGCGATTTCGCCGCTCTTGATATGGTCGACAATATTCGGCCGTCCTTCATTCACTTTGAAAACGTTCGTGACTTTCAAACCAACTTCGCGCAGACGCTCCGCCGTGCCCAGGGTCGCGATAATGTCGAAACCCAGCCGGGCCAGTTTGCGCGCCAGAATTACCGCCTGACCTTTATCTGCATCGTTGACACTGATAAATGCAGTTCCTTTTTGCGGCAGCGTCAGCCCGGCGCCCTGCATGGCTTTGCCGTAAGCTTCCCCAAACGTGTCGCCGACCCCCATCACTTCGCCGGTGGAATGCATTTCGGGACTTAAGATCGGATCGACGCCGGGAAATTTTACAAACGGAAAGACTGGTGACTTGATAAAGAAACGATTGACCGTCAGATTCGGCGGCAAGCCAAACTCACTTAGTGCTTTTCCCGCCATCACCTGCGCCGCGATGCTGGCAATGGGAACGCCCGTCGCTTTCGCAACAAACGGCACGGTGCGCGACGCGCGCGGATTCACTTCCAAAACGTAAACTCGATGGTCCTTAATCGCAAACTGAATATTCATCAAACCGCGCACTGACAACGCTGTCGCTAACAGACGGGTGTAGTGCCGCATCGTTTCGATGTGCTCGGGATCGATTCGCACCGGCGGCAGTACGCAGGAAGAATCGCCTGAATGAATCCCAGCTTCTTCGATGTGCTCCTGAATGGCGGCGATGACGCAGGTCGCTTCGTCGGCCAGCGCATCGACGTCAAACTCAGCGGCCCGTTCCAGAAACTTATCAATCAACACCGGCCGGTCGGGCGTGAAACCAACCGCAGTGCGCACGTATTGGTCCAGGCTCTCTTCGTCATAAACGATAGCCATCGCACGTCCGCCCAGGACATAACTCGGCCGGACCAGCACCGGATAGCCAATTTGTTCGGCCACCGCTTTGGCCTCTTCGGCGGTAGCGGCCATTCCGTTATCCGGTTGCGGAATACCAAGCTCGCGCAACAGTGCGCCGAAACGTTTGCGGTCTTCAGCCAGATCAATCGAGTCAGCACTTGTGCCAATGATCGGAACGCCGGCCTTATGTAAACGCATCGCCAGGTTCAACGGCGTCTGACCGCCAAACTGCACAATCACGCCCTCCGGTTTCTCAACATCGACGATATTCATCACATCTTCGAACGTCAGCGGCTCGAAATAGAGACGATCTGAAGTGTCGTAATCGGTCGAGACAGTTTCCGGATTGCAGTTCACCATGATCGTCTCGAAGCCGGCCGCGCTCAGCGCAAAAGCAGCATGACAACAGCAGTAGTCAAACTCGATTCCCTGCCCAATGCGGTTCGGCCCGGAACCGAGGATCATGATCTTGCGACGATCGGTCGGCGCTGCTTCATTCTCTGTTTCGTAGGTCGAATAAAGATACGGCGTGAACGACTCAAACTCGGCGCCGCAGGTATCGACGCGTTTGTAAACTGGAACGACACCGGCGCTTTTGCGAAAGGCGCGTACTTCGTCTTCAGTTGTTTCGGTCAGATAGGCCAGGCGACGATCGGACAGCGCAACCTCTTTGAACGAACGCAGGAGTTCGACTGGAATTTCTTCCAGCTTCAGACCTTCAACCGACTTCTGAATCTCCATTACGTCCTGAAGCTGTTCCAGGAACCACGGATCGACCCGCGACAGGCGATATATTTCCGCAATGGGCCAACCATGTTGCAGCGCATAAGTGATGTAGGAAAACCGCTGCGAATTCGGGCGCGCGAGTTTCCGTTGCACTTCGTCGGTGCTGACATCTTCCAAACGCAAAGGCTTGACTGCTTCCAGAGAACGCAGGCCTTTGAAAAGCGCTTCCTTGAACGTGCGGCCGATGGCCATGACTTCCCCGACCGACTTCATTTGCGTGCCCAGCACGTCTTCGGCTTCCTTAAATTTTTCAAAGTCCCACTTGGGAATCTTGGCGACCACATAATCAATCGTAGGTTCAAATGACGCCGGCGTCTTTTTCGTGATGTCGTTAGGAATTTCGTCGAGTGTGTACCCGACCGCCAGCTTGGCCGCGATCTTCGCAATCGGAAAACCGGTGGCCTTTGAGGCCAGCGCTGATGAACGCGAGACGCGCGGGTTCATTTCGATGATGCGAATGTCGCCATTATCCGGATTGACGGCAAACTGAATATTCGATCCGCCGGTTTCAACACCAACCTTGCGAATAATGGTAATCGCCATGTCGCGCATCTTTTGATACTCGCGATCGGTCAGCGTCTGCGCCGGTGCGACGGTGATCGAATCACCAGTGTGCACGCCCATCGGATCAAAGTTTTCAATCGAACAAATGATTACGACGTTGTCGGCAATGTCGCGCATTACCTCGAGCTCAAATTCCTTCCAGCCGAGGATGGACTCTTCCACCAAAACTTCGTGCATTGGCGAAGCGGCCAGTCCGTTTGCAACTATCTCTTCAAACTCTTCCGGGTTGTAAGCAGTGCCGCCGCCCGTTCCGCCCAGGGTAAATGAAGGACGAATAATGGCCGGGTAGCCAGTCTGTTCCACGATCTCCTGCGCCTCGTTCCAGGATTTTGCGAAGCCGCCGCGCGGCATTGCCAGGCCTGCTTCATCCATCGCCTGCTTGAATAACATGCGATCTTCAGCGACCTTAATTGCCTCGCGCTTGGCGCCAATCATTTCGACGCCGCATTCCGCTAGGACGCCGGAATCGTCAAGGGCAATTGCAAGATTAAGCGCTGTTTGGCCACCAACTGTCGGCAGCAGCGCGTCCGGCCGTTCCAAACGAATGATCGCGCTGACCGCTTCAACCGTGAGCGGTTCGATGTAGGTAACGTTAGCCGTTTCCGGATCGGTCATGATCGTTGCCGGATTAGAGTTCACCAGCACGACCTTGTAGCCTTCCTGTCGCAGCGCCTTGCAAGCCTGGGTGCCTGAATAGTCGAACTCGCATGCCTGCCCAATGACAATTGGACCGGATCCGATGATTAGAATTTTGTGGATGTCAGTGCGTTTGGGCATGCTTCGGGCTAACACTTTCAACTACTTAAGACGCGGCAGTCACGGTCAAAGCATTATACATAGCATTTCAGGGTGACGAAATTAGACGCTTAAAGGTCGATGCTACCGAGTGCGCTCGTTTACAAAAACAAAAAGGGCGAACGATGCTGTCCGCCCCTGGGTTACTACCGATGACTTGCATCTAGACCCTTGCCGAGTCAGCGCGGCGTTGGTCGAGGCGCTTGCGAAAATCTTCACCTTCGATCATCACCTTCTTACACATTTCATAAAGGCGGCTGCGTAAGGGAGTGCCAATGCGCTCTTCTAAGGTTGTCATTTCCTGAATGCGCTCAGAACTAAATCTTCGCGACCGCCGGGGCGCTGTTGTTTCCGCTTCCGGTTCGGCCGCCGTTCGCGCCTCATCGAGATAGTTTGTGGTAAAGATCGTCAGCCGGTTGTTGTTGTAACGCGTGTTGATGATTTGATAGAGCGTGTCGCGCACCCAATTCGTCGGCACTGACGCCCCCAACTCATCGAGCACGAGGACCTCAGCATGGTACACCGGCGCCAGCACTCGCGTTTCGGAAGTTTGCGAAATAGGGTTGTAAGAATCCTGGATGGCTTTCAGCAATGAACCCGATTCGTAGAAGAGGCAGGAGACGCCTTTCTTCTCGATCAAATCCCTGAGTACGGAAATCGCCAGGTGCGTCTTGCCTACGCCAACCGGGCCCATAAGCAAGAGTCCCGTTTCAACCGCCGGGTAATCGTCGACCAGCCGCGAGGCAAAGCTGTGCGCAAAATACTGCGACTCATGTTTCGGGAAATAATTGTGGAATGAGCACTGCCGAAAGCGCGGCGGGATGCGCGCAGCGTCTAACGCTCGAGAAGCGCTGTTGGTGCGGCGGCAGTCGCAAATGACGGCGCCTTTGCCCTCTTCGAGGCGCGTGCCAGTGCCAAAGCAAATCGGACAGACGTCAGCTCCAGCTCTTTCGTCGTCGGGCGACCTCAGGGCCTCACGATTCTTGGCAATACTGACTACGTTTGTGTCTTGCTTATCGGATGACATTTCTGGGAATACTGTCGAGGACTGACAATCTTCAGCAAACCAATCGATTCTGTGTGACGTCGAATTATAGCATCGCGCGACTTTGCGGCAACGAACCATCAGGCCGGGAGGTGTTAATTAACCTCACCTGGTCGGGGCGGCGTCGGAATACTTTGTCAAACTGCCGTGATACTTCTTGTTTAGTGTGCAGAAAGCTTCAATCATAAGGGGTTGGTTGTTATTATGAATGGCGAATTTATCGAAAACGAAATGCCGTTATTGCACTCATTACTAAGTAAATTGGGCCTCAGCCGGATAAAGGCTGAGCGTCACCCGATTCGTGTGTTTCTGCTGGACGACGACCGGCGCCGGCATCGTTGGTTTGCCACGCGCTTCAAAGGCGATCAGGTTGACGTTGCGGTTACCGTCGAACGAGCCCAACAGATGCTTAGCACCAATGCTTACGACGCAATCTTTTTGGATCACGATCTCCATCCCGAGCACTATCACGCTCCCAGTAGCGATGATGAACGCACCGGTTACGCAATCGCGGTATGGCTCGCAGCAAATCCAGAGTTACAACGCGCCTCGACGATTATGGTGCACACGCGCAATGCTGACGGCGCGATGCGCATGGTCGAAGAACTTCGTCGCGCAGGGCGCACGGCTGACTACGTTCCCTTTCCCATGCTGGCCGAACGCATCAAGCACTACTGGGCACGCTAGCGCTACGCTCGCAAAGGGCTAAGAGCTAAGCGCGAGGTGGAAGTGACTAAACAAACCGCGGTTTTGCGATATCTGGCGCGAAAGCGCAACTACGATTTACGATTCACGATCTACGGATTTTGTGGTGGCCAGGGACGGGATCGAACCGCCGACGCCGGCCTTTTCAGGGCCGCGCTCTACCAACTGAGCTACCTGGCCAACTGGGCAGGAAGGACCGCGTAGTATAGGGACTAGTCAAAAGGACTGTCAAATTAGCGGGTAACTTAGTGCTGTCTTGTTTGCAGTAATAATATTTGTAGGGATTTACTCCTCGTAATCGCTCCTGGCATGTCGTTTTGCGATTCCAAACGATTCCAAACGGCTGTGAAGTTTTGCAAAGACTTTCTCTCCTCATATCAGTGAAGTGGACGCTCGCAATCACATTTTGATGCTGAGAGGTGTCTCGCGCGGACCGGGCTACAAGGAGATGACAAGAAGGGCGTCACGGTCCCTCGCCCCAGAGGTAGTGACGCCCTTCTATTAGGTGATCCGGGCCCCAAGGTTGTTGAACCAACAAGCCGCTATCACCCAAAATCCCAGCCAACGTGAGTTTATAGAGATAGGTGGAACGGGGGTCTGTGCGCTGGCGTACATAGCCGGTCAAACCCGTGCCGGTCAGTGTTTATGGGCCTTCAAATTAAGACACCACCGGGAACTTGCCAGTTTGTCAGATTCGTCACAAAAAAGCGTTGACTGATTACTGGCCGGGTGTATAATTCGGGCCGTTGAGGATGGGGTTGACGCCCAAACGTCAGTCCAGTTGAAAGACGACATCCGATTCAAACTTGAAAGTGCCCGCCAGTGCCAGCTCGGCCGCCGATCGCGCCCCCCGCAGTCGCTACCTTCGAGCTGGCACAGCTATTTTCAGGCTTAATAAATTCAGCAGCCGGCACGTCTTCCTACTCTTCAATTCCAGCACGCACCATTAACTCTCTCCGCTGCAGCCTTGCGTCCGCAATAATATTTTCTTCGTTTGCATTCACGAGCTTCCGCTCGCGCATGACTACTGCGCCATCGATTACAACATCCCTGACGTCGTTTGCCTGGGCTGAGTAAACTAACGTTGATGCCAACTGAGGCCCGCGCGGAATTGAATGAGATCTGTTGAGAGCTACAACGATCACGTCGGCGCGCTTGCCAATTTCCAAACTGCCAATTTCGTTGTCGAGTCCCAGCGCCCTGGCGCCGTCAGTCGTTGCGATGCGCAGGGCGCGGCCGGCAGGAATAACTTCAGGACCATGCAAAGCTTTTTGTAACAGCGCCATCGTGCGCATTTCCGTGAACATGTCGAGCCGGTTGTTGCAGGCAGCGCCATCAGCGCCGAGCGAAACGGAGATGCCACGATCGAGCATGGTGGCAACGGGAGCAATGCCCGAACCAAGTTTCAAGTTGGATGAAGGACAGTGCGCCACATTGGTGCTCGTCTTTGAAAGTATTTCCAATTCCTGTTCGTTAAGATGAACGCAATGGGCCAGCATCACATGATTGCCTGATAAGCCAAGCGAATCGAGGTACGCGACATTGCGCATACCGGAATCGCGTTCGACCAGTTCGCACTCATTGCGATTTTCTGAGGCATGCGTGTGCACCATGACGCCACGCTCGCGCGCAAGCTGTGCAACGCGAGCAAGAAGATTACTGCTGCAACTGAGCGCAAACCGTGGCGCAAAGCAATAGCGTATGCGACCGTTCGCAGCGCCGTGCCAGCGTTCTAGCAATTTGAGCGAGGCAGCGATCGATTCGTCTGTCTTTTCCTGAAGGCCCGCCGGCACATCGTCGCCCCGGTCCATCATGCACTTGCCTACGGTGGCGCGGAATCCAGTTTCTTCGATGACTTTGAAAACTTCTTCGGTGTGGCTGACCGTTTCCATAGTCAGCGCGCAGGTTGTTCCACTCTGAATCAACTCCGCGATACCAAGTTGCGCCGCTGCCCTAATTGATGCGGCGGTGTGCGCTGCTTCCATCGGCCAGACGCGTTTCTTGAGCCAATCAAGCAACGAAAGATCGTCAGCCGCGCCGCGAAAAAGCGTCTGACAAAGATGAATGTGGGTCTGAACAAAACCCGGTAAGACAGCGCAATCGGTTGCGTCGATGACAACGTCTGCCTTCATGCCGCGCTCAGCGAGCTTGGTAATGCGGCCGCCTTCGATCAGCAAATCTCCCTCATGGACCGCATCGTGCGCGTCCATGGTCAGCAACGTTCCGCCTTTGATGAGAATTGATTCGTTCATTGGGTAGCGGGTGACAGGTGCCGGGTTTCAGGTTCAAGTGTCGGATGTCGGGGGTCGGCAAATCAACTTTACTGTCACCCGACACCTGATACCCGGTACCCGCTTTCTGCCGCGCCGGATTATCCGGTTAGAGTGCCGGACTGTAAAGCACTAAAGCAAAGCACAAAAGAGGCGCTCGGCCGGGACCAACAAAAGTCACCCAGCCGAGCGCCCGTTTAGTTCTTCAGTATTACTTACTTCTTGTCGCCGGTTGCCGCCTTCGCGACTGGCGCCGGCTCAGGCTTTTCCTCGCGCACCGGGAGTCCGAGTTTCACCTTTACTTCTCGTTCAATGCGCTTGAGCAGGTCGGGATTTTCTTTCAATGACACTTTTGAGTTTTCGCGTCCCTGTCCCAGGCGGTCGCCTTTGTAGGAAAACCAGGCGCCGCTTTTATCAACGACGTTTTGCGCGACTGCCAAATCAAGCACGTCGCCTTCACGCGAGATACCCTCGCCGTACATAATGTCAAACTCGCACTCGCGGAATGGCGGCGCCACCTTATTCTTTGCGACTTTGACTTTGGTGCGGTTGCCGACCACGCGGTCCCCGTCCTTGATGGCGCCGATGCGCCGGATGTCGAGTCGCATGGACGAATAAAACTTCAGCGCGCGGCCGCCAGTCGTAGTTTCGGGACTGCCAAACATCACGCCGATTTTTTCGCGAATCTGATTGATGAAGATGAAGCAGGTATTCGACTGCGCCACAATCGCGGTCAGTTTGCGCAGCGCCTGGGACATCAAGCGCGCCTGCAAGCCTGGCAACGAATCGCCCATTTCACCATCGAGTTCGGCTCGAGGAACCAGCGCGGCGACCGAGTCGACGACGATCACGTCGATTCCGTTTGAACGCACCAGCGCTTCGGCAATTTCCAGGGCCTGCTCGCCGGAATCCGGCTGAGAAATCAGCAACTGGTCGATATCGACCCCGAGTTTA
>JANMKA010000050.1:0-2577 GCA_031371765.1 Blastocatellia bacterium | reverse complement strand
CGAGCCCATCATGAAACGGCCCGGCGGAATGACAACCATCAGTGGCCCTTTGCCACCCGATTTCAGTTTATCGCGAAACATCTGCCGAGCCGGAATTCGCGCAATTGGCGCTTGAACTATTGTTGGCTGCATCGAAGTTTTGTCGCCCATCGCGCCAAGCGTCTTCGGAAAATCCCCAACGTTCAAATGCAATCGTAGCGACGTTAATAGTTGGATTAACCCTGGGTGATCTTCTTCTCCGTCCCAACTGATTAGATTCGCCGCCTGAATACCCCCAAACCCTATTGGAAAAGCGACTTGCTCAATCAGTGCAGGAAACAACTTTCCTTCATCTCTTGCATAACGAGCTTCGTCCAACACGTCACCACTTTTGCGCGATGTGGACGACCAAAGCACAACTACCGCCCTGGCCTGATGTAGCTCCGTCTCAATTTCATTCTGCCAGACTTTACCCACGTGGGTTTGCACATCAAGAAAAACCGACCAACCTTGCGCTCGCAACTCTACCGCCACACGTTCGGCGATGGTGGCGTCGGTTCGGGAATAACAGATAAAAACATCACTCATTCAATGACGCAGCTTATAAACAATTTGTTGCCGATTGGTCCCGCTGTTTTAAAACTTCACGACCGTGGAAGCCCCTCACGTGCCGGCGTATACTGCTCGGATTATAGGGTAAAGATTATTGCGAGAACAAATCCGATGTCTACGCGCGCGGCGCCGTTGGTGCCTGCGCATGTTGTCACCACTTGAAAGAGAGTTAGATTCTATGGACACACGCCCTCCCCTGCATATCTATTTGTTGGCCCACCCCAAGTCCGAAGTTGCCAACAAACTCGCCACTGCGCTCATGCATCGCTTTGTCGAGCCGCCCGCCAGCGGCGGCCTACGGATTCCGGTTTTCTTTACGCCGGATCGTGGTGATGATCTACCGCCGACGTTAGGCAAAGAAGGAATGAATCTTGATGCGGCACAGCACACCATTGTCGTGATTCTCGCCGATGAGCGCATGATGCGAACGATTCAGCAGGGAACGGGCGCGGCATGGCGCGACTTCGCGCAGCGGGCGGTTACGCAATCGCCGCTGAATGCCAGCGCCCACCATGTGCTGCCCATTGCACTCGAGCCAGAAGGGTTTGCGGTGGGCGATGGGTTGCACGTGCTGCCTGCAATGTTGAAGGGAGGTGCCTCGGATCAGGCTGCTATCGACCGGCGCCTCGCGGAAATTTCTTTTCACGTGGCGGCCCGGGCAATTCAATTATTGGAACATGGCAAAGTGCCTGCAATCGCGCCAGACCGCATGAAGGCACCGGTGAGCATTTTCTTAAGTCATGCCAAAGCGGATTTGGACAATGATAAGCGCAATCTAATTCGCTGTGTGCGTGACGCCGCGGCGGACCTGCCGATTGAGCAATGGTTCGACGCTCAACAAATCGCGACGAGTCAGTCGTTCGCCGATGCAATTTCCGCTGGTGTGCGCGACTGCTCCATCATGCTGGCATTTCAAACGGACCACTACAGCTCACGTCCATGGTGTCGGCGCGAGGTGCTAGACGCCAAACGCTTGGGCGCGCACATCCTGATCGTCGATGCGCTCGAATCCGGCGAAACCCGAAGCTTTCCCTACAGCGGTAATGTTCCGGTTATCCGTTGGCGAGACAGCGAGCCGGAAGTTGATGCACGCCGAGTGATCGATCGCGCGGTGCTGGAAGCATTACGGTTCAAACATAATCGGGCCGTATTGGAAACCACCGCCGCGCCAAACGAGCGCGTGTTGCCTGCGGCGCCGGAGGCACTGACGCTCGCGAACATGGGCGACGATGTCAATGCGGAACAAATCTTTCTTTACCCCGACCCGCCGCTTGGCCGAGAGGAACTCGAAGTGTTGCAGCTCTTGCGTCCCAAGGCACGTTTCATCACGCCGCTCACCAAGCTGGCCGCACTGCCCAGATCAATCCAAGTTGAGACGATTTGCGTTTCGATTTCCGAGAGCGACGATATTCGACGATATGGGTTGTCAAAAGATCATTTCCTCACATTAACCGATGAAATTCACCTGTATCTGCTGCTGGCCGGGCTGAAGATCGCCTACGGCGGCGCGCTGAACGGCAATTTCTCCGAGGGCTCCAACTTTACTTTGCGGCTATTCGAATTGGTTCGCACTTATTCCAAGCTAGCGGAAGGCGTTAAGGCCCCACCTCTGAAGAATGCGATCGTCAACATTGCGCCGTGGCCGTTGTCGCTGAGCTATGGCGATGCCGAAGCGAAGCTTTTCTCGGGAGATGTCGCGGAGTATGAGGCAGCAACTCGTCCTGATTTGCCGTGGACCGATGACGAACTTTTTCTAATCGTCGAAGGAAAACGCGTCGTCGATTCCGACACTGCGCAGCGACGTTACGCATGGGCACGCGGGCTAACATCCATGCGGGAGAAGATCACCGCGAAGTCTCAAGCACGTCTGGTCATCGGTGGCAGACTTGTGGGGTTTTCAGGGTTGGTGCCTGGTGTCGTCGAGGAAGCGTGGTATTCGTTAATGCAAAAAAAACCACTCTTCCTCGCCGGTGGATTCGGTGGTGC
>JANMKA010000123.1:0-61810 GCA_031371765.1 Blastocatellia bacterium | reverse complement strand
CCCCGCCTCCCGGAACGTGCACGCGCGTAGCCAACCTCCCGGACCGGACGCCGCACACTGCAATAACCTACAGGAAACAGACGCGAACGCCCAGGGTTCGCGGTGCGAAATGTCGGAGCCCGTGGAGGGGGCGATGGTCCTTACGGATGGGACTGTCGCCCGCTTCGCGGGCTCTGTTGTCTTAAATCATCGCTACCTGGGGTTCCGCTTCGCTTCACCCCAGGCTTTAGGCTATCGCCTGCTCCGCAGGCTGTGCCGATCCTCACTTACGAACCAAGTTTCGCCTTGACGATCTCGCTTACCATTCGCCCGTCGGCATTCTTGCCGGCCAGCGCAACCTGCACCGACTTCATCACCTTGCCCATGTCCTTCATTGAGCTGGCGCCACTCTCAGCAATCGCGGCCGCCACTGCTGCTTCAATTTCTTCGGGCGAGGCAGCTTGTGGCAGATACGCTTCGATTACTTGAATCTCGGCCTTCTCCTTATCGGCCAGATCCTGGCGCCCACCCTTTTCATACTGCTCGACTGAATCGCGCCTTTGCTTGACCAACGAATTAAGGAGTTTCGTCATCTCGCCGTCGTCCAGCTCGCCACCTTTTTCGATTTGCCGGTTCATCATTGCGGCCTTAACCATTCGCAGCGTCGAAGTGCGCGGCGCGTCCTGCGCTTTCATCGACGAGGTCATGTCGGAAATAATTTGTTCTCTTAAAGTCATTGCGTCCTCCACTCTCAATATGAACCGGCAGCACAGAACCTGGATGGCAGGGTACCACCGCAAACCAACAGTTTGCATTACGCTTGTTATGGCGTCAGCGGCGGTATATTCAAATCACCGAGCGCATGTGTTTGCCGTAATAGCTTGAGCAATTCCAATGTTATCAGGCGATGGCCCATGTCGTTGGGATGTATCAGCTCGCCAAAGAAATTTTGGTTAACAGGGTAAGTAGCCTCGGTCAGTTCGGGTAGCTCAAGAAAAGGCAAGCCATTTTGGCCGCTAACTGAACGCAGGCCCGCACGATAACGCTGCATCAAAGCGGCCTCCGGTGGATTCGTGACCTTATCCCGGTAAGGCGCGGCCAGGATAATCACCGCCGCCTGTTTCTGCCTGCCGAGTTGGGCCATGGCCATCATGTTGTTCAGATAATCCTGTTCCGAAACGCGTGGCGCCGGACGTGCAACTCCGGCGCTGGGCGGCTGTCGCGCGCGCAGCCAGTGCGTTGCATGCGCGAAGGCCTGGCTATGGTCAACCAGCCAGCGGACGGTGACCGCGCGCCAATTTGTCTTGATTGCCGCGCTGTCCGGCACATCGCTATAGCTTGCATCGTTCCAGCCAAAACTAATCGTAAGCAGATCAGGTTTGAGCGAATCGATTTCGCGCCGCAGCCAGGCGAGACCCTGATGACTGGTGTAACCCGGGACCGCCATCGTTACTACTTCAATCTGTTTGTTTGGATTCGCTGCCCGCAATTCTTTTTCCAGCAACATTGGATAGGGGAGCGCCGTCCGGTCGTAATCATCCGGCTTGTCAGGCCAAACAGTCGGCACGCGATAGCCAAACGTTACGGAGTCGCCCAGACAAACAATTCGTATGGCGCCTGCCTGCTTCTTTTGTAGTGGACGATCGGAACGAAGGTGCTGCGCGTTTGTCGACAGCACCGTGAAATCCCAGACGACGTGATCGAGGTTCGGTTTCAGACGCCACAGCAACAAGGGATCGCCTTCGAAGATTGTCGCGTGACCGGCATCGGCCACCTGTGCTTTTTGCTGCGGGGTGACCACGAAGAGATCAAGACTCGACAGGTGCGGCAGCGTCAGACGTGTTCCGATCTCGACACCGGCAAGAATCAAAAGGAAGACAAGATAGGTAACAAACGCGTAGGCAAACCGACGCTTGCGAGAGATTCTGATTGGAATTTGGGGAATCGCTGCTTCCATTGAAGTGACAGGCGTTAAGGAACGCTCCAGCGGAGCGCAATGTTTATAGCATTAAGAGGTTCATTCAAAGAATTTGGGCAGGGGGTTGGAGTTGGCGCCGCGCCACCTTCAACCCCCTGCCCAGTTTTTGAGTAAGCCATTCTTGCTAAAAGCTTTCGTTCCTACGGAACGAGTTCAAAACCTTGCTCTCCGACGCCTAAGCCGGCACCTTCGCATGACCGTTCGCCTTTGCCAAATGCTGACGCAGATACTTTCCCGTGTGCGACGCGCGCGTTGCCATGATCTTAGCCGGTGTGCCGGTGACCACGACATTCCCGCCCGCATCCCCGCCTTCCAGTCCCAGGTCAATAATGTAATCGGCCGTCTTGATCACGTCCAGATTATGCTCGATCACTAACAACGAACCGCCGGCATCAATCAAAGCACGAAACGCGGCCAGCAGTTTGTTGATGTCGTCAAAGTGCAAGCCAGTGGTCGGCTCGTCAAAGATGTAAAGCGTTTTTGCCCCCGTGCGTTTTGACAGTTGCGCTGCCAGCTTGATTCGCTGTGCTTCACCGCCCGACAGCGTCGTTGCCGATTGGCCCAGCCGCAGGTAACCCAACCCAACCTCATCCAGCACTTTCAACTTGTTTGTAATCTTTGCGACTTCGCGAAAGAAACTGATCGCCTCGCGCACCGTCATTTTCAAGACTTCGTGCACATTTTTGCCGCGATAGCGCACGTCCAGAATCTGTTGCTTAAAGCGCGTGCCTTTGCATTCTTCACAAACCAGTTCAACGTCGGCGAGAAACTGCATCTCGACAGTCACAGTGCCGTCGCCCTGGCAAACATCGCAGCGTCCGCCCGGCAGATTGAATGAGAAGTGGGAAGGATCGAAACCGCGCGCCTGGGCTTCACGCGTCGAGGCAAACACTTCACGAATGCCATCGTAAACTTTGATGTAGGTGACCGGATTCGAACGTGGCGTGCGTCCGATCGGCGACTGGTCCACCAGAATTACGTCATCGACAAACTGGCCGCCTTCCAATTTCGCGAACGCGCCGACATGCCCTTGCCAGTCACCTCGTTGCTTTTTCAAGCCGGCATAAATGCAATCGTGAATCAAGGTTGACTTGCCTGAGCCGCTAACTCCGGTAACGCAGACCAGCATGTCGAGCGGAAACTCAACATCGATTCCTTTCAGGTTGTGTTCCGAGGCGCCATGCAAATTCAAACGCCGCTTCTGAATTACCCGGCGTTGCTTTGGCTCTTTAATCTCCGATTCACCGCGCAGATAACGCGCCGTCAGTGAACTCTGATCAGTTAACAGTCCGGCAAAACCGCCTTCGTAAATCACGCGTCCGCCCAGTTCACCTGCCGAAGGACCAATGTCGAGAATATGATCGGCGGCGCGCATCATGTCCTCATCATGCTCGACCACGAGAACTGTATTACCGATGTCCCGCAGATTGTGGAGCAACTTAATCAACCGATCGTTGTCGCGCGGATGTAAACCTATCGACGGTTCGTCAAGAACGTAAAGCGCGCCAACCAAGGAAGAACCCAGGTTCGTTGCTAGTTGAATACGCTGCGCTTCGCCGCCGGACAAAGTTGAAGCGAGACGATCGAGCGTCAGATAGTCGAGACCGACCTCAACCATGAAACGAAGTCGACGTCGCACTTCAAACAGAATTCTGTCCGCGATTGCGGTCTGTTCAGTCGAGAGTTCTAAGGCGTCAAAGAAAACTGCCGCGTCTTTGATCGCCAGCGAACAAACGTCCGGCAAAGTTGTGCCGCCGACTTTTACGTCGCGTGCTTCCTGTCTCAGCCGCCCACCGCCGCAGTCGGGACACAAGGTGTAGCCGCGATATTTTGAAAGAAAAACGCGCACGTGCAGTTTGTATTTCTTGGTTTCCAACCAATCAAAAAAGCCACGCACGCCGCCCCAGCCGCGCTTGCCTTCAATAATCGCGCGCTGTTCCGCGCGCGACAGTTGCGCAAAGGGCACTGTCAGCGAAATCTTTTCTGACTTGCAAAACTGCTTTAGCTCATCCAGCGCCCACTCATGCTGCGGCTTGGTCCAGGGTTCGATCGCACCTTCCTTCAAGCTCAGCGCCGGATTGGGAATTACCAGATCGAGATCGAGCCCGATCGTGTTTCCGAAACCCTGACAAGTTGGACAAGCGCCGTAGGGATTGTTGAAGCTGAAGAGTCGCGGTTCCGGTTCGGCATAGACTGTGCCGTCATACTTGCATTCGAACCGATCCGAAAACTTCAGACGCTTTGGCTCGGCTTCCACGGTTTCGATGTTTGCCGTGCCGTGGCCTTCCTGAAAACAAATCTCCAGCGAGTCGACCAGACGCTGGCGAATGTCAGGCAGGGCAACCAAGCGGTCGACCATTACAAAAACATTTTCAAAACTATCCAGCAGGTAGTCGTCCGGCGATTGCAATTCAATCGTTTCGCCGTTGTGAAAGAGCCGCGTGAAGCCTCGCTGCATCAGGCTCATCACATGGGCCGTGATTACCTGTCGAGGCGTAATCGCCCGCCGACTGGGAGACGTGGAGACTGGGGGACGGGGAGACTTGCTTCTCCGCTTCTCCCTGTCGCCGTTTCTTCCCGTCTCCGCGCCTTCCGTTTCGGCGATTCCTGCCTGCGCCGGAAACAAAACGTAGAAGCGCGTGCCTTCCGGCAACGTCGCCAGGATTTCGTCCGCCACCGACTCAGGTGAATCCTTATAAACCTGGCGGCCACACACACGGCAATAGGTGATACCGATGCGCGCGTACAGCAGGCGCAGGTAGTCCAGGACTTCTGTCTGCGTCCCAACAGTTGAACGCGGATTGCGCGTGGAATTTTTTTGCCGAATAGCAATCGCCGGAGCAATCCCGCGCACTTCGTCAACGTCAGGCTTATCCATGCGCTCGAGAAATTGGCGGGCGTAAGCGGATAAGGATTCGACGTAACGGCGCTGGCCTTCGGCGTAAATCGTGTCGAACGCGAGCGAAGATTTGCCTGAGCCGCTGACCCCGGTGACCACCGTCAACTGATTAATGGGAATAGAAAACGAGATGTTCTTGAGATTGTTGACGCGGGCGCCCCGAACTGTGATGGCTTGTTCCGACATAACTTTGAAGCTCAACAGCCCGATAGATAGAACTTTTCGGACCTTCGCAAACCTTGAATGATACCGTGAATAGGGGTGGATGAGAAATGCAGCGACGAGCCGGTAGTATGCAGGTGAATTAAACCGTCGCAGTGGCTATGAGGTCAGTACCGTCGGCGGTAGCCGATGGATTCCACATTGCGCCTGTTCAATTGCCGATTGTCAATTGGCCCGATCGTTGGACACCAATCGGAAATCGGAAATCGGCAATCGCCAATCACTGCACCCATCCGCTACCGCCGACGGCACTGACTTCATCTACACTCGGTCGCCTCAGATCAAACTGCATCAGTACTGACGGGCTGCTTAAAATCAGAAGTGTGGGATGTTGTCCGGTCAGTCCAGCTTTTCGAAGGCTTCGGCAGGGAATTCGTAAGACGCTAAGGACTAGGACTTGGATAGGCGGGCGACAATCTTCGGAACAGCATTCAGCGACATGAGGCGTTGCCCGCGAACAGTCAAGCGATTCAATCGGCCGGGTATGACCAGACCGCCACCGCTATTTAACTTCTTCAGAGTTTCATTGACTACATCTTCGTGGCGTTGCTCGCGGCCCGGGACTTTTTGCCTTTTCTCTTGAGCCGACGCGTCTTCCGGATCGGCGCGCAACCGGCCGGGACAAACGGTAACCACCTTCACACCGGTTGGCCGCAGCTCTTCGCGCAGCGCCATTGAGAACGTCGTGAGAAACGACTTGCTGGCGGAATACAGGGCCGCGAAGGGAACTGGTTGAAAGCCCGCCATTGAAGACACATTGATGATGCCGCCGTGGCCCGCTGCGATCATCGCCGGCAAAAGTTCATAAGTCAGTTCAACTACCGCCGTGTTCTGCAGCTGGATCATTTGCAGTTGGCGCTCGAGAGAGAGCTCGAAAAACTTTCCGCGCTCACCAAAGCCGGCGTTGTTAACCAGTAATTCAGTTTGGAGATCATGTTCGCGCAGCTGTCGCGCAAGTTGTAATCCGGCGCCCGGCGAAGCCAAATCGAATTGCAGCGGCTCGACCAGAACTCCGTGCGAGTCCCGCAGTGCAGCCGCCAAATCGTCAAGCTTAGCTTTCGACCGGGCCACCAGGATTAGGTTCTGTTTACGCGCCGCCAGCGTCCGGGCAAAATATTTCCCAAGACCTTTGGAAGCTCCGGTGATGAGGGCATACGTCGAGCCGCTCGTCACTGCAAGCCCCGGCTGTCGACGTTGTACGCTGCTGGTTTTTGCATTCGCGAGAACCGCGATGGACCAAAGAGTCGCTGGCGAATTTCAGGCGGGTAACGAGTTCGAAACACAACATCCCAAAACGCGTTGGTGATGCCGTAGCCGCGATCGACACCCCGGGAGCTGTGGTGATAAAGATGAGATTTTTTGATGTGCAGGAAATACGAGTTTTGAAAATAGTAGTAGTGCTCGCAATGATGAATCCATTCTTCCAGCACGTAGCACTGCACCACTCCGGCCAGCAACATGGGCACGGTATGAATCGGGAAGATGAGACTTAACGGCAGCGACACCAGGAATACCGGAAGCAAATCCTTTAAGTGGCCATTGATGTGCTCGCCGTCGAAGGGCCGCTCATGATGTCCAAAGTGAGTTGGATCAAGATACCTATGCGACAGGTAGGTGAAGTACTTCTTGTACTTCCTGGTGGACATGGGCCAGTGGCGATGAAAAATCCAGCGATGCGAAGTGTATTCGGTGAACGTCCACAGCGGAATACCTAGTAGGAGGAAAACGAGTGCCTGGTAGGGATGCCCGCTGCGTAATCCCAACGCCAACATGATTACGGCAAACGCAGTGTAGAAAGCCGTGACAGGATACAGCTTGCGTCGAGAAATGCCCGCTTGCTCACGTTTGTAAGCGCTGGCTGGAAGGACGCCTTGGCGACCGGAGGAATGCATGGGGTCCTCGCTGAGAAGTTTGCCTAAGTGATCTTCGCTGCTCTCCCTGGAAAGTCTCGGGATTTTATCATACCCCGATGTCGATGCAACATTGACAGTGCCGAAAACCGCTTCTATATTTTTCGCTATGCCAATTCCAAAATTTACGCTCCGCGGATTCCGACGCCCCCGTGAAGTCGCCGCTCAGGGTTTAGGCAAACTCGAGCGCGAGGTACTAAACGAGATCTGGCGCCGGGATGAAGTCAGTGTGCGCGATGTCTACCTGGCATTTGGAGAAAGTGTTGCTTACACGACGCTGATGACCACGTTGGACCGCCTCTTTAAGAAACGGCTGCTGACCAGACGCAAAGACGGGCGCGCGTTTATTTACCTGCCGGCAGTTTCTCCGGGTCAGTTTGAACAGGGAATCACGGAAGACTTGATTGAAGGACTGTTGGGCCACGGCACTGAATCGGTCCAGCCGGTGCTTGCTTGTATCGTCGACGCTGTGAGTGAAAGAGATCGCGAGTTGCTTGATGAGCTCGACCGCCTGATCAAAGAGAAGCGTCAAGAGCTGAAGAAGTAGCGAGAGCGAAACTCGCTACAGTTAACCGAAAGCCTTAATGATGTTCGAACTGCTGGGACTCTCATTACTGCTGGCTGCGCTGCTGACTTTTAACAGTCTGGCTTCGTCGGCCCTTGCCGGGCTTTGGCTCGTCTGCGGCAAGCTGACACGTGATTGGACTGCCAACTCGCGGGCGCGTTTGCTTTTTTCATTACGTACACTACCGGCGCTGCTGGCCTTTTTGTCAGTCTCGCTCTTGCTGGTCCCGTCTTATCTTGCTTATGAACCGCGGCATACGGCCGAGAGAGTTAGTTTCAAACTCGCACTGCTGGCGTTCTTTTCGGCAACCGGGATTGCTGTCTCGATGTATCGCGGGTTTGCCGCTCATCGGGCCACGGCAAAACTTACTGCTGACTGGTTGAGCCAGGGAAAGCCAATCGACATCAGCGGCATTGCAATTAAGGCTTATCAGATCGAACACACCTTTCCGCTGATTGCGATCGTCGGCTTTCTGCGTCCCAAACTTTTTGTGGCCCGTCAGGTTCTTGAGCTGCTTGCTCCGGAAGAAATCGCAGCCGCGCTGGCCCACGAAAATGGACACCTGACAGCTCGGGACAATTTGAAGCGTGGCTTGTTGCAGGCCTGTCGGGATGCTTTGCTGATCATTCCCAGCGGCCGTTCGCTTGATCGCGCGTGGTCGGAAGCATCGGAAGAAGCCGCGGACGAGAACGCCGCGCGCCAGGGAAATGGTGTGGCGCTGGATCTCGCTTCGGCCCTGGTGAAGATTGCCAAGAACATCCCACCGGGAGTGCGACCGACGATGCCGGCAGGAGTTTTCCTGTTGGGTGACGAAGAGTCGAAAGGTGTGAAGTCGCGCGTGCGCCGCCTGATTGCCCTCTCGGCAACTGACTATCAAACCGGCGCGCGCTTTGAAGTTTTCAAGAAGTTTTTGGTTTGGACTCCGCCGATCGTGTTGTTGGCTATCCTCGCCCTTTCAGCCACCAGTCCCGCGTTGCTCTCTAGGGTTCATTTTCTGCTCGAGCACGCTGTCTTTGCGCTTAGGTAACGGCGCCGGGAACGCATTGCAGGTAAGGACATCCCACCTTGCTCGATACTGCAACCGAACTAACTAGCAAACACCTTTTCCGACTCGCTATGTTTGTTGATTACGTGTTTCAGAGCTTCAAGCCAGGACAAGACTAAACGATGCCGGAGGGGAGGAGATCTTTCTTGCACTCACATAACGTCGTTCGAAGAAACAGCCCGCCTCATCATTCCAAAATTTCTTCCATCAGTTGCTTGGACACATTGTCCGTTGATTTTCCACACGACTGCGAATTTCTTCTACTGCCTGTGGTAGTAGTTGGCCAGAATGGTTACTCTCGGCCCAATTATGATCAAACGAATATTGCTCTTTCTGTGCTGCGTGGTTTCATCAGTCAGCGCACAGACCACTTCTGCCGCTGCGCCGCAGAGCACTCCTCCAGCGCAGAAGTTACCAGTGATTCAGGAACGCGTGGAGGTAATCACCACACGCTTGCCTGAAGACCCGCAGGATGTGCCCTCCGCGGTCGAAGTCTTCAACGGCGACGAGCTGCGAAATCGCGGCTACCACGACCTGCGCAGCGCACTCACGTTTGCCATTGGCGCGGAGGTTGCACCCGGAGGAGACGGCGGCCCAGCCAGCTCAGTGCCGGATTTCTGGGGATTGAAAGAGCTTGACGCATTCCTCCTTGTGGTGGACGGCGTGCCGTGGGGCGGCGCCTTCAATCCCGCGCTTACGACGCTCGACTTGAATGACATCGAACGCATTGAAGTGGTGCGCGGCCCGGCGCCGGTCACCTATGGCGCCACTTCATTTGTCGGCATCATTCATGTCGTGCACAAGGATACATCTTCAAAGGAGAGATCTTTGACCGTCCGCGGAGGAAGTTACGGCACCTTCGGCGTCCAATTTTCGACTCCCGTTCCCCTCTCGGGCAAATGGTCATCGCGCCTTTCGCTGGACGCGCAGCGCGAAGGCTTCAGCGATGACCGCACAAACTATCGCCGCGGACATGGGTTGTGGCGAGTAGAGCGCAAGGGCAACGGCGCGAATCGCGAGTGGTTCAATTTCGACATGAACTGGCTGAACCAGGATCCTGCCAGCCCGCGCGTCCGCGATGGCAAGACCCTGACTCCGCTGGTGCCCGTGGACGCAAATAACAACCCCAAAGGCTCGTTCCTGAACGACCACCGCTTTACCGGCGCGGCCGGCTTCGATCGCAGCATAGGCTCCGGAACCTGGTCGGGAACTGTATCTTTCTCTCATAGCCGCCGAAGCGCCTTCCGCGGATTCCTTGAAGACATCACCGCGCCGACCGACAACGCGCGCGGGTTCCGCCAAGACATTCATCTCACCGACGTCTATGCCGACACTCATGCATCGTGGAAAGTTGCGCGCTCGTTGACGCTGTTGCTCGGCGCGGACTATTTGCACGGTACCGGTAATTCCCGGGGCGCGGATTTTCACTACACCGTGCCACTCAACGGTGTGCCTCCGGTTTCAGTCGCGGTTCCCGATGAACTCGATGTCACCACCCACGACGCTCGGAATTTTTTCGGCGCTTATACCTCAATCGAATGGCGACCCTTGGATCGCCTGCGCATTGACGCGGGCATTCGCCTGAACGTCACTCATGAGACGCAGCAGCACGACGACCCGGGCGCAGGCACCAGCGATTCTGACCGCCGCACGAAGGTGAGGCCCGGCGGCAGCGTCGGATTCATCGTAACTGCCTGGAAGAGAAATCAGGATTCCGTCAATCTGTACGCGAACTACCGCGACACGTTTAAGCCTGCGGCCATTGATTTCGGCATCGAGACGTTCGACAACCGGCTCATCCTGGAGCCGGAAACCGCGCGCAGCGTCGAAGGCGGGATCAAGGCCCGCTTCTTTGACGGCCGCGTGGACTTGGAAGCCTCCGGATTTTTAATGGATTTCAAGAACCTCGTCACACCGATCAGCGTCGGCGGATTGCCCGCTCTCACCAATGCCGGAACGCAGCGTTTCAAGGGGTTTGAATCCGGCGTTTCGCTGTTCATGACCAAAGACGTCATGGCCAGGGCAACCTACAGCTACCACGACGCGCGGTTTACTAATTACGTGCAGGATTTCGCCGGAGTGCCCACACAGCTTGCGGGCAAGCGGTTGGAAATGTCCGCCCACAATCTCGCGGCGTTTGGCATCGTCTACGCGCCGGAGCGCGGGTTTCTGGGCGGCGTCAATGTGTATTACACCGGAGCGCGGTTCCTGAACAGGCGCAACACCGCGCCGGCGAACGGCTTTGCCACCATCGGCTTGAACGCGGGCTATCGCACGCCGAAGTGGGAATTGCGTGTAGACGCTACCAATTTGGGCGATCGCCGCGACCCAGTGGCCGAAAGCGAGCTCGGTGACGGGCAATATTATTTGATGACCAGTCGACGTGTGGTGGGCGCATTCACTTTCCATTTCTGAAAAACTGCAGGGCCGGCGAAGGAACGCGCGTGCAAAAGAAAGCAGAGCGCTGGATGGACCAGCGCTCTTTTTTTGGAGTGCGGCGGCTTGACGCCGCCACTGACTGCCCAAACGTCTCGAGCTTTCTTTAGGAAATCGCCAGGGTAACTTGAAAAGCGGCGTCGCGCCGCCGCTGCAGTCCAAAATAAAGACTATCGGAGGTTGTGTGTCTCGCCAATGGTAGATGGAAACAGAGGTACCGGCTCGAACGCCTGGTCTAAGCTGAACTGCTTTTTTCTACCACTCACATAAAGCCGCATGGTCAGCAAGAGGATACCCACCGACACAGCGATCCAAACGCTGGCCCATACTAGCGCCGGGATGCCGGTCGCGTTTGCCATGTTGACCGCGTCGCTCGGCAGGCCTGGGGCGAAAGGCGTCGAAAGAAAGAAAACGGTTTTCAGATCAAACAAAGCGTTAAGCACGCACTGCACTGCTAAAAAACTCAGAAAGAACGTAGCGAGTCGCGAGTTGGCAAATTTTGCAACGGCGACCATGCCCAACGTCAGCAAGGTGCCGGCGAGGAACGTAAAAGGAATGGCCGACATCGCCGCACCGGAAACCACGGGCTTATAGACGCCATAGACAATCGTCAGTAGGAAAACGAACGCGGCCGACGCGATTAACACGACGCGCGCCGCGATCGCTTTTCGTACCGTTATCAACAAGACCACGCCGTAAATCATCGACCCGATGTACCCTGCGCTCGACACCAGCATCTGCGAAAGTAAGCCACCCTGCGTGGTGTAAGTCTCGCCGCTCGCATTTGTCGCGATGCTTAGACTCTCGACCGAGTTTCCGGTCACTATAGCCGCGAGAGCATGACCACCTTCATGGATAAAGGTGACGAAAAGACGAAAAGGATAAGTAAGAACTTCGGCGAAGGGAATGAACCAAAGCAGAATTGAAAGCGCCGCAGCCGTCAGCAGAAATGTGGCCTGGGGCCGCGCGTCGCGATGAATGCCTAGTTTGAAGTTTCTCATCGTGTCCTCAATTCCGTGGGCACGAGTGTAAACGATAAGCGGAGAGAGTAGGTTCCGGGTTTCTGGTCGGTAATGGAGCTCAAGCCACAGAACTGAGTCAATCTTGGCGAAGGTAATCGCCCGACTTGCCGCCGCTTTTTGCTTCCAAACGCACATCCGAAATCGTGATCGACTTGTCCAACGCTTTGCACATGTCATAGATCGTCAACGCGGCGATTGAGACTGCGGTCAGCGCTTCCATCTCAACGCCGGTCTGCGCATTTGTCGAAACTTGAGATTCGAGATATACGCCAGACTCTTCGACGCGCGCTTGCACGTCGACGTGAGTTAGCGGCAGCGGATGACAAAGCGGAATCAGTTCGGCAGTTCGCTTGGCGGCCATGATTCCGGCCAGTCGCGCTGCTTCCAAAGGATCGCCTTTTGGTGTGCGGTGTTCTTTGACGGCTGCGATTGTCTCCGCGGACATCAACACGCGCGCCGAGGCCACGGCGTGTCGCGTAGTCGTCGCCTTATCGCTGGTGTCAACCATTTTGACGCGACCTTCGTCATCGATGTGACTTAATTGTCTCAAAGCTGTTCGTTGTGCCTTTTAGCTCGATAGAGTTTCCAGTACGCGCAACAAGATCTTACAATAATCTTACACGGCAGAATCTTAAAAGATGCTTTAATTCGTGCTCAATCTGTTATTTCAATTGGCAACCGGAGCTCACTGGCGCGTTGAAAGCGCGACCGAGCAGGCAATCCGAATGGCGAGCATCGTTCGTAAGATTATACGATACTTAACGAACGGAGCAGCGCTGCGCGCTGAAAGTCAATTATGTCCGCGTCCATCAGAAATACCGTCAGGGACGAAATAAACTCGTCGTCCGGCTATAGCGGTATTGAAGAACATTCCGCGCCGTTGCATTCCTTTCTGGAATATGCGACATCACTGATCTTTCCGGTGCTCTTCTTTCTTAATCTTCACTGGGCAGGCTCTCGTCTTTACGAACTCGATCTGCTTTGGTTGATTGCCCTGGCCATTCCTCTCGGCGTATTGGGCGGAGATTTGGTTTCCGGGATTGTGCACTGGGCTGCTGACACTTATTGTTCAGTGGACACGCCGGTGGTTGGGCCAAGTTTGGTCAAGCCTTTTCGCATGCATCACGTCTACCCGCGCGATATCTGCACGCACAATCTCGTCGAGACGGTCGGCAACGTTTGCATACTCGCGTTTCCGCTACTTTCAATTTGTTTGTATTTGCTGTGGCTGCTGCCGGAATCTGGACTGCTCGCGTTTGCGGTAACTGTGGTGGCGCTAACTTCGGCGGCGACGGTGGCCACGAACCAGTTTCACAAATGGGCCCACCAGGAACATGTTTCGCGTTTCGCGCGCTGGCTGCAACGCACGCGACTGGTGTTGGAACCGACGCATCATAAACTGCATCATACCGAGCCTTTCAACATGCATTACTGCATCACTAACGGTTGGCTCAATCCGCTCTTGAATAGAATCAAGTTCTTTCGCCGTCTGGAAGCAACGCTTGCGTTCGTCGGAATCAAGACCGCGAATGCAAAAAGCCGTAAAGCAAACTAACAGTTTGCTTACAGTCGCTCACCTCTAACCAGCACGTATTCCAACAAGCCCATGGTGAAGCCGCGATAGACGGCAATGTCCAGCAGCAAACTAAGTCTGGCTAAAGCATAGCCACGAATCTTGCTGATCGCGCGAATAGTTTCCGGCTTCATCTGCTCGAAGTAGTACCCAGGAATTACTGCCGCGCCCAGCTCCTGAATCTCAATGTTTTCAAATCCGGCGCTGCGCATCTTTTCTTCATAGACTTTCGCGTCGTAAACATTCGCGCGTGGGACTTGCCACAACTTGCGCGCGGCTTCGGCGACGACCTTTTCAATGCCGTTGCGGGGTTGTCGTTTCACGATGAAGTCAGCCATGGCAATGACACCACCGGGCTGCAGCACGCGCCGCGCCTCATGCAAAAACTTTTCCCGCGTATCGAAATGCTCGGGACCTTCAATGCTCAGGACGTGCGTGAAAGTTTCGTCGGGGAAGGGAATCTGGGTCGCAGTGCCGTGATGAAAGCGCACCCGTTCTTCAATATGTGCCTCTCGTGCCCGCCGCCGTCCGTGTTCGATGTGGCCCCAGGTTACGTCAAGACCGTCAATTGAAAGCGGGGCAAAATTTTCGAATAGATAAATGTCCTGGGTGCCCATTCCGGGCGCAACATCCAGCAGCTTGCTCGTTGCATTGAGACCGAGAATCGTGCCCATCCGCTGGACCAGGTTTTCGGCCGCCTTAACATATTCAGCAATGCCATCTTCCCAAAGGCCGAAATTCAGATAACCGTTGTGATGATCGACATAGTTTTCCACGCCGCCGCCGTAAAGGTTTTCCACCTTACGTTCGTGCGCAGTCGCTCCCCACGTTTTGCGATCAGCTTCAGTCATTTATCAATCGCTCACTGCGGCAAATGAACAAGTTTCACCACGCTGCCGGCATCGATCTTTTGCGCTCCTGGCGGCACGATTATCAGAGCTGTCGCTCTCACAAACCCGACAAAATCAGATGAGCCACCCCACTTTAAAGGCTCAGCCAGCAATTGCGCCTTTTCGTTCGTGGCAAGTCGCGCGGGCAGGTAACTTTCACGATCCTTCGACGGCTTAATTCCGTGACTGAGCAAAGCCGTTCCTGCTTCTAGTTCCGTTTCCGTCGCACCTTGCATTGCAAGTATTGCCGCGCGCGCGAACAAATTGAAGGTGACTGAAACCGAGACCGGATTTCCTGGTAAACCAAAAACCAGCGTGCCCTTCGGTAGTCGCGCAAACACTGCCGGCTTGCCGGGACGCAGCGCTACGCGTTCGAAGAATATCTCCGCGCCCAGTTCGTGCAAAACGGTTTTAGTGAAATCATAACGGCCAACCGAAACGCCGCCGGAAGTGATGACGACGTCGTTGCGCTCAGCCGCACCCGCAATCTGTTGTTTCAGTTGTGCAATGTCATCCCCGGCGAGTGGTATTCGTTCAATCGTCGCTCCCGCCAATGACGAGTACGCTGCAATCGAGAAATTATTTGAATCGCGAATCTGATCCTGGCCGGGGCTTTGGTCCACCGGAACCAACTCGGTCCCGGTGGCGAGGATCGCAACGCGCGGACGCTTGCCAACATTTACCTGGGCGTAACCGAAAGAAGCGAGGACTGCGACGGCGCCGGCATTAATTCTTTCGCCTGCGCGCAACACAGTTTCGCCCATTTTGATTTCACTGCCGCGCTTGACGATGGATCGACCGAGCGTTACCGGTTCGAGGATTTCGACTGCTTTACCGCCATCAAGTTCGCGCGTGAGCTCAACCTGTTGGACGCTGTCTGCTCCAACGGGAACCGGCGCGCCGGTCATGATGCGCACCGCTTCGCCACTCTTCATTTCATTGTGCCAGCCGCGGCCTGCCGCTGACTCACCAACAATTGTCAGCTTCGCCGGAACCGCGGCGGTATCTACCGCGCGCACTGCATACCCATCCATCTGCGAGCGGTCGAATGGCGGTAGGTCTGTGTCCGCGATGATGTCTGCGGCGAGAAAACGACCCAACGCCTGCGACAGGTCAACTCGTTCAGACGCCAGCGCGCGAGTTTGGTTCTTAATAATTTGAATGCCTTCGGCGACAGGAATCATGATTGCAGTTGAGAGCTTCGCTCACGACGGTTCAAGATCGTTAACACTCAAGAAGTTCAGCGTACAAGCCTTAGCTTGCATCGTCCCGCGGACAGTAACCTGAACGTTCTACTCTAAACTTTGAAACCAAAAAGCAAAAGCGGTTGCGCTTCATGTTACTGAAGCGCAACCGCTTTAAGAGTGGCGGAGCCGACGGGACTCGAACCCGCGACCTCCGACGTGACAGGCCGGCGTTCTAACCAACTGAACTACGACTCCGCAGGGAAAACAGAAAACAAGATATCAGATGTCAGAAGTCAGATGTCAGGCGCGGTTAGCTGGGCTGACCCCTGACCTCTGACTTCTGACATCCGGTTCTTGGTGGGCGCGGAGGGACTCGAACCCCCAACCTCTTCCTTGTAAGGGAAGCCGTCTACCATTGACATACGTGCCCGCGAGTTTCCAAAGATCTTGTCTACGTCGATGAAATCGATGAGCCGTCATGCTAAGAGAAGGGCTGCGACACTGTCAAGGTGAGCGTAGGCAGAGATCAGAAGACAGAGGTCAGAAGACAGAGGTCCGAGGGCGAAGTGGTATTAGCCTCGGAGAGGTAGATCAAAATTGCTCATGACATCAGACGTCCGAGTGGCGCATGCTTTCTTATCTGACTTCTGACCTCTGACCTCCGACCCCTGTCCTCTACGGTTTTTCCTGACTCGCGTTTTGGGTTATAGTTTCCCGCAAAGCTCGTTCTAACTCCCCGGCTAATCCTGACGAAACTCTAATGCGGTCACTCCTAAGATTCGCTGCCCTGTCTTTGGTCTTCGTTGGCTTCTTGCTAAGCGCCAACGTTGACTGGTCGACGCATGCGCAGGATGGAGCGAAACAGCAACGGCCCCGCCGTGTCGGCGCCGAGGAACCAGGACCGGCGAAAACAACCGAGAAATCACAAACCGAGGAAGTTGATGAAGGAGACGTCGTGCGCGTTGAAACACAGCTTGTCTCAGTTCCGGCGGTGGTCACGAATAGTAGCGGCCGTCCCTTGGCAGGTTTGCACGAAGGAAACTTTCTCGTTTACGAAAACGGGCAGCCGCAGAAAATCGCAACCTTTGCGACTACTGAAGTTCCTTTCGAGATTGCTTTGTTGCTCGATACTTCAGGTTCCACGCGCTCCGATGTGGCGTTGATACGCCAGGCCGCAAACGCTTTTGTCGCGGCGCTGCGTCCCGGCGACCGCGTGGCCATAGTCGCCTTTAACACCGCGCGACGGGGACAGTCGCTAGCCGCAAAAGTCGACCTGCTCACCACCCTCACCGACGACCGCAAGAAATTGAGCAAGGCCATAGAAGATTTAGGGACGAGCAACGGTACGCCGTTCTACGATGCGCTGGGAAAAATCGCGACCGACGTTTTCCGCGAAAAGCCAACCGAAGAAATGCGCGGCCGTCGAGCTGTTGTCGCGCTGACCGACGGCGTTGATTCGACCAGCGATTCAGATTTCTCCTCGGTCCGCTCGACCTTGCTGCGAGCGACGGTCGCTTCGTACTTTATTCAAGTGAACACCGAAGACTTTGTCGAGGATCGTTTGCTTAAAGACTGCGAGGACGATGGCCGCCTGTCACTTTCGGCCAAGCAACTACAGCGTTACCGGCTAATTTTCTACCCGCGCGCCAAGGCGGAAGACTACATGGATTTTTGCGCGATGGGACCGTTTGAGCGAATGACGATCAGCCGCGACCTGTACAACGTGGCGCGGCAGGAGATGAACGACCTGGCAAAGGATAGCGGCGGCAGAAACTTCATTGCGAACAGTCTGCAAGATGCGCGCGCTGCTTTTGCCCGGGTCGCGACGGAAATCGGGACGCAATACAGTTTGGGTTACTATCCGACGAACAAGAGCCGCGATGGAAAATTTCGCGCGATTCGCGTTGAGCTGCGTGGCCTTAATGACAAAGCCCAGGTACGCGCGCGCGAAGGCTATTTTGCTCCAAAGAATTGAGGCTGGGTGAAAGACAAGAAACCAGATTTGCCATTTTCCATTTACCATTTTTCATTTATCATTGGAATCAGCCGCCGCTAAACACCGCAAACCATCACCCGAATTGCCGCTCGGTATTATGTATGGGCGATGTCAAGATTGGGCAGCCGCAGGCTCGAGCGGATGAACTAGAAGACCGTTTAATTGAATTTGCTGTCCGAATTATCAAGCTCTCGGCTAATTTACCCAAAACCCCAGCAGGTAAACATATCGCGGGACAGATCCTGCGCTCAGGAACCTCTCCTGCTCCAAACTATGGCGAAGCGAGAGGAGCGGAAAGCAATGCAGATTTCGTTCACAAGCTGGGAATCGTCCTGAAGGAATTGAACGAGACGTCAATCTGGCTGCGCGTTGTCGAACGCAGTCAATTGCTGAAAAGAGAGCTTCTGCTGGAAATCATTGGCGAGAGTCGAGAGCTATCCAAAATCTTCACTTCGTCCTTGAAAACGGCGAAAGGTGGATTTAGATAACATCTCGCATGTTGGGATTTGATTCTGAATACGGTCTCGCTATCAGATTGAAAAATGGAAAATGGCAAATGGAAAATGGCAAATGGAAAATCTCCTTTTAGATTCCAAGCAATGACTGAAACCAATAATTTCAACCGCATTACTTTAATCGTCCTCGACGGCGCCGGCATCGGCGCAATGCCTGACGCACCCGAGTGGGGCGATGCGGGCTCAGATACTTTCGGCCACATCATGGATTCGCGCGCAGTAGCTCTGCCTAACTTGCAGCGCTATGGCCTGGGTAACGTGCGTCCGCTCGCGAACGTTTCGCCGCTGGTCCATCCGGAAGGGTCGTTCGGCAAGTGCGCGCTCCGCTCCAATGGCAAAGACACGACCACTGGTCACTGGGAAATGGCGGGCATCATTCTGAAGGAAGCCTTCCCGACTTATCCCAACGGGTTTCCGCAATCAATTCTTGATCGTTTCATAACCGAGACCGGCGTTCCTGGCATTCTCGGCAACATTCCGGCTTCGGGAACGGAAATCATCAAGCAGCTCGGCGATGAACACGTCAAAACAGGCAAGCCAATTGTTTACACGTCCGCTGATTCCGTTTTCCAGATCGCAGCGCATGAAGAAGTGATTCAACTAGAACGTCTTTATGAGATTTGCGAGATTGCACGGCGCCTGCTTGATGGTGAACACAAAGTGGGTCGAGTTATTGCGCGGCCCTTCCTCGGCCAGACCGGTTCTTTCTATCGCACCGAAAATCGCCATGACTATGCGGTGCCGCCGCCGCGGCAAAATCTTTTGCCGGCATTGAAGGACGAGGACCTCGACGTGGTTTGCATCGGAAAGATTGCGTCGATTTACGATTCAATGGGCGTGACGGAGGATCTAACCGCCAAAAACAACCAGCAATCGATTGACCAAACGATTTATGCGTTGAACCAGAAGACGCGCGGTTTGATCTTTTCCAACCTGGTGGATTTCGACATGCTCTACGGTCACCGGCGCGACACGGAAGGCTATGCGCGCGCGTTAGAGCATTTTGATTCGGCGTTGCCGGCAATCGAAGCTGCGATGCGCGACGATGACCTGATGATCATCACTGCGGACCACGGCAACGATCCCACCTTCCCCGGTTCGGACCACACGCGCGAGTACGCGCCGCTGTTGGTCTATGGTAAGAGCGCGAGACACGGTGTCGATCTGGGGACGCGGGCCTCGCTGGCTGACATCGGACAAACAATTGCCGATAACTTTGGAGTGGCGCTGACTGCGGGCGAAAGTTTCCTGGCAGAAATCTCGCGTGAGAGTTCGGCGCCGGCGAAAAGCCCGGCTTGATACCAAGACGGTCGGGGTGCGTATTCCTATCCAGCCGCGGACGCTTCGATCTCCCGTAGCGCTTCAAACGAAAGTAATGTTTTCACACCGTCCCGGCTTTCAATTCCTAATCCGTCTTCCACGCCGGTGATACCAATTATCGGGGCGATGCGCTCGACATTGCTGATGTGATGGGTCAACTGCCTTTCCGCGGCAGCGGTTTCACCACCGAGAGCGATGTCAATGCTTCCAGCACTCTCTTTAGTGTCGAGGGTCACACCCACAAACGGAAGGAATGCTTCCTGCTCCTGCGCGCCGAGGTCACCCACAATCTCAAGGCGAGTTGGCCGCAATTGATTTCGCTTGCTGAACTCATCCAGAAATGTTTGCCAGTCAGCGCGATCGATAAAGCCTGCCATAGTTTTCTCCTTCGAAGCTGAATCAACTTGACTTCAAATTGCCGGATTTCTCGCCAGCCTCTGGTCCAACTGAATGCGTTTGCGCACAGTCTAGACCGGAACGATGGACTTGTCGCCCAAACGCGTGAGTTTTCTAAAAAAGAAATAGAAAAGCCATAAGGGATTCAACTATCAAGTGCAACAGTTTCGCTCCAGCGGAGCGAGATGTTTATAGCTACGACCGCACCCTCAATAGGATCTCGCTCCGATAGGAGCGAAACCCGGCAGCAGAGCGATGACCGGGATGAGCAAAAGCGGTTGCGCTCCGCGGGAGCTAAAGAGCAAAGAAGAAGCGCTAGGCTAGAAACATCTCGCCCCGCTGGGGCGTAGGCCCCCTATTCTGCTTGAATACCGCTGAAGTCTTCTGCATTATCTACGCCCCAATCCCGCAATTGACTCCAGGATCGAAGTTGAGGTTGCCCATGAACATGCAAAAATCAACGCTGCTGTTGGCCGTGCTTTTCTTGTTTGCACTGGCGATTAACGCGACGGCCCAATCAACGCTGATGAATGTGCCCTCAACTGACGTCGTGTCACCCAGGAAGGTCTATCTGGAAATGGACTTCATTACAAACTACGCCTGGGAGCGGAATGACCACTTTGAAAACTACATTCCCCGCGCGGTTATCGGTGTGGGAAAAAACGTTGAGGTCGGCGCCAACCTTTCCTACACGCACGTGCGCGGCGGTGGCGAGCCCATCGAGTTGCAACCAAATGCGAAGTGGCAGTTTTACAATAACGAGCAGAACGGAATTGCGGCGGCGCTCGGTTGTATTGGCTACATCCCAATCACGCATCGCAGCGGCACACGTACGATTGCGCAATGCTATGGTGTCGCAAGCAAACAGTTAAAAGGGGACTATGGACCACGGTTCACCGGCGGAGCTTACACTTTGCTGAACGCGGCCGACTCGGAAAAAACCAAGACAGGCTTAATCGTCGCTTACGAACAACCCCTCGTCCAGAACGTGGAGTTCATTGTGGATTGGTTTAGCGGCGACAATCGGCTTGGTTACGTGTCCCCAGCTCTATCATTCTCAACGCCGCACGATGGCTCGCTGTCTTTGGGCTACACAATCGCCAACCACGGCCGCGGGAAAAACGCCTTGTTCGCCTATTACGGTATGACATTCTAAAGACTTACGACTGAACAGGGCAGAGAACAACAGTTACTGGGATACTGTTTCAGTGCTTTTGGCTTGCTGCCAGGCTGGTGTAGACAAGTGCGAGCCACATCTCGGTTTTGATATAGCCGGCGCCCCACGCTTTCCATTCTTCAGATAGTCCTTCCGCTTTTATCTGCGCCAGCGTTTTGTGCGCCTTCATTTTCTTCCGCACCAGCGCCGTAGTTTCCACCAACATCCGATGAAAGAGTTTCAGGCCATCGAGATCTGAAAGTGCGCCGTGACCGGGAATGATTTTCACGTCCGCCGGCAGCTTGCTGATAATCTCGCCGACGTTCTTCGCCATGCCTTCGACGTCGCCGCCGTTTTCCAGATCGACTACCGGAAAGCGGCCCTGGAAAAAGTCGTCGCCCATGTGGACCACGTTCGCGCCGGTAAAGAAGACGACGCTGTCGCCGTCGGTATGACCGCGCGGAAAATGAATGACCTTGATCTCTTCGCCGTTGAAAAAGACGGACACGGATTGATCGAACGTGATTACCGGTAACCCTTCTTTTGGCATGGGCGGAAATTTCCAGCCAAAGAATTTCGACTGCTGTTCCGTGGTTAGCCGCTTGCGGGCATTTGTTTGCGAGATGATTGGGGCTTCGGGGCCAAAGATCGGATTACTGCCGGTGTGATCGCCGTGGTAGTGAGTGTTGAGAATGAATTTCAGTCTGCCGTCGCCGAGGTTTTTCAGGGCGGCCTTGATCTTATCGGCAAGGGGCGCGTATTGGTCGTCAACAATCAAGATGCCGTCTGGCCCAACAGAGACACCAATGTTCCCGCCCGCGCCTTGCAGCATGTAGATGTTGCCGGCGACCTTGATCGTTTTGATTTCAACTTTCGAAAAGTCCTGCGCTCGCGCTTGCACACTGCATAAAAAAATCAAAAGCGCGAAAGAGATGGTCAATCTTTTCATTTTGGCCTCGACGGTTGGTGAATACGGCGGTGTCCCGGGGTCTGAATTACCCTGTGCGTACTTTGTGTACTCGGTGGCTCTGTGGTGAGTAACGGCCAATATCCACCACAGAGACACGAAGAACAAAAAGAAGGCACAGAGCAAATTAGTCGGACTCGGGATTCTTCAAAACTGCGATGAACGGCAGGTTGCGATAGCGCTCAGCAAAGTCCAATCCGTAACCGACGACAAAATGGTCCGGAATCTGAAACCCGAGATAGTCGATCTGCACGGGTCTTTCCCGCCGCTCTGCTTTATCTAACAACGCCGCCAGTTTTACGCTGGCCGCGCCGCGGGATTCGAGGTTGGCCATCAAGTAGCTGAGCGTCAACCCGGTATCGACGATGTCTTCGACCACCAGAATGTGGCGCCCTTCGATTGGCACATCCAGATCCTTCATGATGCGCACCTCGCCGGAAGTTCGTGTCGACGAACCGTAACTCGATATCGCCATGAACTCGATGCCCAAACGCGTGTCGATGGTGCGCAGCAGATCGCTCAGAAAAAAGCAGGCGCCTTTGAGCACGCCGATTAGCAGCGGATTGCGACCGGCGTAATCGCGCGTGATTTCGGCGCCGAGTTCCTTGATGCGCGCCTGGATCTTTTCCTGCGAAAATAGGACGTCGAGATTCGGATTGGAAAATTCTGAAGTCATGTGTGCGGAAGGTGTAGCCAAGTCAGTCATCTCCTAAAATATGAATCATTCTTGAAACGTGCCGGAAGAAATCTCGTTTGCCTATCGGGCTGATGGTGCGACATACTATTGAAGCTCTCCGTACAGGTCAATCCAGTCCAGAATGTTGGACTGTTATTTTTTCTCTCGAAAAGGAACTATCGACGTGATCCGAGTCAAAACGGCATTGATTACCGGCGCGCTATTGCTGTCGTTGGCCCTGAGCGGACAAACGGCCAAGGCACAAGTGGCCGTCCGCCCGGCGCCGGCACCAACGCCACCCGACGTTCATGCGCGCGTCAGTGAGACGGTAGTCGACGCAACTATTCCCGACGATCCGGCCGTCGACAAGATGCTGGAAGTCTATGCGCCAAAAGTGCGAGCGCTCGACGTGGTCATCGGCAAACTCAAAGGCGAACTGCGGAAGGGCGGCATCGGCTCGGGTTCGTTGGGAAACTTCGTCACCAACGGCATTAAGCAAGAGGCGAGTAGAAAACTTGGCAAGCCCGTGGACCTCGCCGTAACCAATGGCGGCGGTTTGCGCAAGAGTGTCATTTCGGAAGGCGACCTTCGCATCAGAGATATCTTTGAACTCCTGCCGTTTGAAAATGCGTTGGTTGCAGTCGACTTAACCGGCGCGCAGGTTTCGGATTTGTTACAAGTGGTGGTTTCCCACCGCGACGCGCAGGCCGGCGCGCGCATCAAATACAAAACCGGCACTAACAAGCAACCGGAAGTGGAAACAGTTCGTTTGCTGGTCGCGGGACAGGAAAAGGAGATTGACCCGGCGAAGACGTATACCGTCGTTAGCATCGATTACCTGATGAACCGTCGCTCGTCAAAACCGTCGGCGACTGAAGGCGACTATTCGATTTTGCGCGCCGGAAAAAATATCAACCCGATTGGACTGACGATTCGCGATGCGATGATTAATTACGTGAAGTCCGAAACCGCTGCGGGTCGCGAAATCCGTCCCAACCTCGATGGCCGTTTCATTTTTGATAAATCAAGCACGGATACACCGGAGTAACCGCAATGATTAGCAGGCGCAAGTTTCTACAAACATCGATGGCCGGCGGAGCCGCGCTGGCCCTGCCACAGTCGCGGGCGCAGTTGTTTTCGAGTTCCTGGTCTGCCATCTCGGCGCCGCTGCTGGACGTCGCGGCCGGCGAAGCCTTGATCACGATCCTGCACACTAACGACACGCACTCCCAGATCGATCCCTTGCCGGATAATGACAAGCAGTATGGTGGCAAGGGCGGCGTCGCCCGCCGCGCCACGCTGGTCAAACGCGTGCGCAAAGAGAATCCAAACACGCTGATGATCGATGCTGGCGACGTGTTTCAAGGCACGCCGTATTTCAACTTTTACAAAGGCGAAGTTGAATACAAGTCGATGTCATTGATTGGCTATGACGTCGGGACGTTGGGCAACCACGATTTCGATAATGGCGTTGACGCGTTGGTTGCCGCGATGAAATTTGCCAACTTCGATTTCGTTTCGAGCAATTATGACGTTAGCGGCACGCCGCTCGCAGCGCGGGTTAAGCGCTACGTTGTGCGCACACTTGGCGGCGTGCGTGTGGGATTGTTTGGCATGGGTGTGAGCCCGGACAATTTGATCACGCCCGACAATTTCAAGGGCTTGAAGTACCTCGATCCGGTCCAGTCAGCTCGCGAAGTGGTCCAAATTCTGCGACAGCGCGAACGTTGCACTCTGGTCATTGGCATGTCACACCTCGGCTATTACGCTAATCCCAAAGACGGCGAGATTGGCGATACGCAGGTGGCGTCGCAAGTCGACGGCATCGATTTCATTGCCAGCGGGCATACGCACACGTTTATGCAAAAGCCGGTGCTGACTAAACAACCGTCGGGCAACGACACCATCATCTTTCAGGTGGGCAAGAGCGGCATCTACGTTGGCCGCGTTGATTTCAAATTGCAGGCGGGGAAAGTTGTGGCTTCTGCCGCACGGCTGCTTGATTTGCGGGATGAATCGCTGGGGTAGTAAACAGTGAATAGTGAATAGTGAACAGTGAACAGTAAACAGCAAACAGTAAACAGTAAACAGTAAACAGTAAGAACTAAACACCTGTGTGCTCGCGCCGGCTGTGAGAAGTCGGCCCGGATAAACAAGAAAGATCTTTTCCGGTTGTTTGCTGTTCACTGTTTGCTGTTTGCTCCTCGAAATTATGGACGACACCACATCACGCGATCGCATCCGGGCTCTGGTTCGCGATGTACTCGACAAAGCCCTTCCTGAAGCAGCGTCCGCATCGGCAGCTACCCCCAGCCGGTTTATTGATACCGCCCCAACCCCGTCTTCGCAAACAAGAGTAACGGCTGACGAGTCTTCAAAGTCAGTCATCACCGAAGATGATGTGCGGGATCTCGCGCCCGGGTCTGTTTTACGCATAGCCGAAGGCGCGCGCCTGACGCCGCTTGCCGCCGACATCGTTAGCGAAAAGCAGATTCAAATTGTGCGGCGCGTGCCGCGCAGTGGTTCCGATGCTTCAAAGTTAATCGCGGTCGGCGCCGACCATGGCGGTTTCAGGATGAAAGAGGAGCTGAAGGCATTTCTTACTTCGCTGGGCCATCAGGTGCATGACTTTGGCACCAACTCAGAAGACGCGGTTGACTATCCCGATTTCGCCTATGCAGTCGCGAAGAGTGTTTCTGAAGGCACAGCCGACGTTGGTATTGTCATTGACGGCGCCGGTGTGGGTAGCGCGATGACTGCGAATAAGGTTCCGGGTGTGCGGGCCGCCGCTTGTTATTCAGTTGAGGTCGCGCGCAACTCGCGCGAGCATAACGGCGCGAACGTTCTAACGCTGGGCAGTAAGACAATCAACAGCGCGCAACTGCGCGACATCGTGCGCGCGTGGCTTGCCACTGAACTGACGGAAGAGCGACATCGTAAGCGCGTCGCGAAGATCGATGCTATCGAACGGCAATTCCTGTGTTGAAGGAGTTTCAGAACCTTTGTTTCTATCCCTGCAGCCACCTAAAGGTTTTACTCTAAACTGCGTGACTGAAGTCCACGCCGCGCTTGGTTCCAACTACAAAGGATGATGATTCGAAGATGAGTAAGAATTCTGTTTATCGCTCGCTGTTCGCCGTATTGGCGCTAGCCGCGACGATGGTCGCGAATGCGGTCCTCGCTCAAGAGCAAACAGTTGTTAATACGGTTCAGTCCTCGGACAAACTGACGGTGACACTGAAAGCAAAGCTGCCTGATTACAAAGGGCCGTCTCGCTTCGTCGGCCGCAAAGCTTTGATTACGTTTAGTCCCGACGGCAGCCTGGCGGCGATGAGCGGCAGGGGCGGGACCGTCACTGTCTGGGACACAGAGACCGGAGAGTTAAAGGCGACTCTGAAAAACGGCAAAGATGAAGTCAGCGGCTTCTCGTTCAGCCCCGACGGACGCCTCGCCGCAACGCGCGATTATCTCGACAAGAGCGTGCGCCTTTGGGACGTAGCTACCTGGCAATTGAAAGCGACCATTCCCGGGCGCAAACGAAATCTGGAAACCAAAATAAAGTCGGGATTCAGTTTCGAAGTAGAGTTTGGACCAGTTCCGTTTAGTCCCGACGGCGCCTCGGTACTCGTCGAACGCGAAGATGATGTGGTTACGGTTGCGGATGTTCCTTCCGGCCAGGAGCGCATGACGCTCAAGCACGACACTCGTGATAGCAGCGCCAAAGACACTGCTAAGGCGGTGTTGCTCGGCGGCTCGCGACACTTTCTCGCGCTGCAAACCGGATACAGTGCGGATGGCAAATGGATCTTTACGATCAATGGCGACAAGTCGGCGAAGATTTGGGACGCGACGGATGGACGACTAAAAACGACCATTACGAACAACGAGCGAATTTATCGCGCGAGCTTCACTCCCGACAGCACAGCGTTGCTGACGGTCGAACAAGAAGGCGGGATGAAACTTTGGGAGATTGAAACCGGAATGCGGCTGGGACAAGTTGCGCCGAAAGGCCCGCTCGAAGGCTACACAAAGGGTTTTGAGTTTTCTCCAGACGGTCGCACGATCGCAACTTTCACTGCCGGCGACACTCGTTTGTGGAATGTAAACACAGCAGAACTGCTTTTCAAACTTCCGCAGAGCGAGGGCACCGACGCGAGTTTTAGCCCAGATGGTCATTGGCTGGCGACCGCGTCAACCGACAAGCAGACAGCAGGGAAGCTGTGGAACGTGGAAACAGGTGTGTTGAAACTAACGCTGCCGCCCATTGGCTACAAGACGTCGTCGGTGGTTTTCAACACCGCTGGCTCGATCCTGGCGACAAGCAACGACAAGGGCGTCATGCTTTGGGATGCGCAAACCGGTACATTGCTGGCGCGCCTGGACGAAGCGCGGTATCCCGTCGCGTTCAGCCGCGACGGCAGCACGCTTGTCACCGGCGGGCGCAACGACACGGCTTTGCTCTGGAGAGTTGAGCTAAAGGTTTAAGTGGCTCATGGCTCACATAAGAGACCTCAGCCCGACGTGTTAGAATATTTTCCGTGTTAAGAACAATCTTCATAGCGATAATTCTGGCGCTCAGTGTGGGTGTGCTGCAGGCCCAGCAACCGGCAACGGCTCCGGTCGCCCAAGCCGAAGCAGTCTGGATCAGTGTCGCACCCGAAAGTGCGGGGTTCACGATACTAATGCCAGGCAAGCCCACGGAACAGACGCAGCCAGTTAAGGGCCAACCGGGCGTGGACAACCATCTCTTAATGGTTGAGACAGAACGAGCAGCTTTCGTGGTGTCTTACGTTGTATACCCTGAGGTAGTAACCGATCCCGCTCAAATCAAAGATCTACTCGATCGTGGTCGCGAAGGGGGGCTCGCTAAAAGCGAAGCCACCTTAAAAAGCGAGAAGGAAATTAAGTTAGGTGATTACCTGGGAAGAGAATGGCAGATAGAACTTGCGGGTGGGTTTTCAGCAACCGCTCGCGCTTACTGGGTAAAGCGACGGCTTTTCCAAAATATTTTCGTTACAGCTCCTAAGGCGGACGACTCTCCTGAACTCAAGAGGCTTCGTCAGGAAGCAGCGGCGAAGTTTTTCGCGTCATTCACGTTGAGCGACGACGTTCGTTAACGGTGACCTTTCTTTAAGACGATGCCCTACACCAGCCCACCTAACGGCGACCTGCAACTCCTAATCGAGCAGATTACTGACGCGATCGTTGCGCGCCTTAATGGCGACGGCGCGGATCAGGAGAAAATGTGTGGCTGTACCTCAGAGTGTTTCAACCGCTGTCCCGAGCGCATGCACCGCATCGTCGATGCTGGAGCCGCGCGTATCGGGCTGGTGCTGGGACAGACTTCATCAGCCGGTGACTGGGCCAGTCTGATAGATCACACATTGCTCAAGCCGGAAGCAACCGATGACGACATCCGCGTACTTTGTGAAGAAGCCGCACGTTATCGCTTCGCATCGGTTTGCGTGAATCCAACCTGGGTGCGCGCCGCTGCGTGCAATCTGCAGGGAAGTGGAGTGCCGGTGTGCACAGTTATCGGCTTCCCGCTTGGCGCTACGCTTTCGGATGTGAAAGCATATGAAGCGCGACGCGCGATCTTTGATGGCGCGCGTGAGGTTGACATGGTCATTAACGTGGGCGCCCTGAAGAGCGGCGACGACTGTCTCGTCGAACATGACATCCACTCGGTAGTTGAAGTGGCCCATGAATACAACGTCACCTGCAAAGTGATTATTGAAACTGCGCTGCTGACCGATGATGAAAAAGTGCGGGCCTGCCTGGCCGCGAAAAATGCCGGCGCAGATTTCGTAAAGACGTCCACGGGTTTTTCCAAAGGCGGCGCGACGGTGGCCGACATAGCCTTGATGCGCCGCACGGTGGGCGCCGATCTTGGCGTGAAAGCTTCCGGTGGCGTCAAGGATCTTGATGATGCTCGCAAGATGGTTGAGGCGGGCGCCACCCGCATCGGCGCCAGCGTCGGCGTAAAGATTGCGCAGGAAGCGGCCGGGATTAAAGCGAACGGCAGCGCAGCTCTTCAATACTAGACAGTTTTTCCATCCAGTCTCGCCCCAATTTGTTAACACCTGAAGTATAGGCTTGAAAGTGATTGCACTTTGCGTCTATGCTCGCTTTCAGTTAACACTTCCAAATCGCAGCTTAACCAATGCCCGAGAAGCGCAAATTACTTGCAGTAATTCTTGGCGGAGGCGCCGGAACGCGTCTGTTTCCGCTGACACAACAACGTTCGAAACCCGCCGTGCCCCTCGGTGGGAAGTATCGTCTGGTGGATGTGCCCATCTCAAACTGCATCAACTCGGATGTCATTCGCATCTTTGTGTTGACGCAGTACAACTCGGCATCGCTGAATCGGCACATCGCGCAGACCTATCGCTTCTCGACTTTTGCTGATGCTTTTGTAGAAATTTTGGCGGCGGAACAAACTCCGGAAAGCGGGCAATGGTTCCAGGGCACCGCCGACGCTGTTCGTCAGGTGTTACCGCACATTGGCGATTGGCGCATTGACACGCTTTTGATTCTGTCAGGCGACCATCTTTATCGCATGGACTATCGCGACTTTCTCAAGCGCCACTATGAAACTGATGCCGACATCACTATTTCCGTGATCCCGGTCCCGGCAGCGTCGGCGAGCGAGTTTGGTTTAGTCAAGACCGATAGTGCGGGTCGCATTGTTGAGTTTAGTGAAAAGCCGAAGGGCGAGGCGCTCGAAGCAATGCGCGTCGACACGACTGCCATGGGCTTGAACGCGGAAGATGCGCTCGCGCGACCTTATCTGGCGTCCATGGGTATTTATGTTTTCAAATACGACAAGCTTGAGAAGTTATTAGCCGAAGGTTCAGATCATGTGGACTTTGGCCGCGAGATAATTCCGGCTGCGATTGGTCGCTACAACGTGCAGGGCTTTTTGTTCGATGGTTACTGGGAAGACATCGGAACCATCGCCGCCTTCTACAAAGCCAACCTCGACATGACCGCAGCGATTCCGCCGTTCAATCTTTTTGATGCTGAGGCGCCGTTGCTTTCACGCGCGCGTTATTTGCCGCCGTCGAAATTCGACAACTGTGAAATCAGCGATTCTATTTTCAGCGATGGCTGCATTATCAACGGCGCAAAAATTAATCGGTCAGTGATTGGCTTGCGGAGTCGCATCGCCGAGGGGGCAAAACTCGACAGCGCTTATATGATGGGGTCCGACTACTACCAAACGCTCGAAGAGATGGCGCGGGACATTGCCAACGATTACCCGCGCATTGGCATCGGTTCCAATACGATTATTAGTCGTGCGATCATTGACAAGAACGCGCGCATCGGCAGCGGCGTAAGGTTGGTGAATGAGGCCAAAGCCCTGGAGGCAGATGGTCCAGATGGTTCTTACTTTATTCGCGACGGCATCATCATTGTTCCCAAGAACGCGGTCATAAGAGATGGCACGGTAGTCTGAAGCAGCAAGCGCTCAACTGGAATGAACTTTAGTTAATGGCATAGACTCTAGGAGAGTGGCATTGACTTTAGTCCGTGTCTGGGATGGGGTCACAGACTAAAGTCTGTGCCACTCCAGACTGACAATCTGACAAGTATTGAATTAAGCAAGAAGGGAAGAGGACAGATCCAGAAGTCGTCCTGCAAAAAACTTATGGCGCGAGGATGGGAAAGCAAGTCTGTAGAGGCGCAAATTGAAGAAGAGGATCGCGCGTACGACGCCGGGCGCAAACAGGCGTCGGACCATTCGACCGCCCAGGATCTGAGACTGGAATCGCTTCGTCTTTCGCGCGTGCGAATTGAGGCACAACTCGGACGGGCCGTTCATCCGGCGCATCGCGAGATGTTAATGAAGGCCCTTCAGGCGATTGAAAAAGAGAGCGAGCAACTCACTCTGGAAGCGAAACGCGACCGACAATAGTGTCCCCTGCCGGTTTACTCTTAAAGTAAAACCTTAACGAATAATTGCCGACGCTCAGGCGTTTAGTAATTGGCTAGTTATGCCGGTGAAACCTGCAACCCGAGATTACCACCCGGCCCGCGTCGAGCGCGCCACGAGTAAAACTAAACGAACTCGCACGCCGGCGAGGCGCCTGGTGTTGCCGCGCAGCAAGATGAATTTGGATTTGGAAATCGGCGGACGAGTAGTGAAGCTTACGAACTTGGGCAAGCTGTTCTGGCCGGAGTTGGGGATAACAAAACGCGACCTGTTGCAGTATTACGCCGACGTCTCAGAAGTCTTGCTGCCGCATATTGTCGATCGCGCGATGGTGATGAAACGCTATCCCAACGGCGCGGCGGGTGAGTTCTTTTTCATGAAGCGTACGCCAAAACCGCATCCCGAATGGCTGGAACTTTGCCACATCGAACATTCTTCGGGGAATGTAATTGACTTCCCGATGATTCAGGATCTCGCTTCACTGATGTGGTTAATCAACCTCGGCTGCATCGATCTTAACCAATGGTATGCCCGCTGCAACGACGTTGACCGGCCCGATTATCTGCACTTTGATCTCGACCCGGTGCCCAACGCGAGCTTTGAGAAAGTGATTGAGACAGCGCTGTTGCTAAGGGAAGGGCTTGAGTCTTTGAAGATGCCCTGTTACGCAAAGACCACGGGTTCTAAAGGAATTCACATTTACATTCCCATCCAGCGCGGCCCGACGCAGAAGCAGGTGTGGAAGTTCGCCAAGGAATTCTCGCACGCGATTGCTTCCCAGGCGCCGAAGTTAATAACGGCAGTCTACATCGTTGCCAAGCGGCCAAAGGGTAGGGTACTCGTCGACTATAACCAAAACGCGTGGGGACGAACCTTGGCTTCAATCTACTCAATTCGTCCACGGCCGCAGGCGACGGTGTCGACGCCGGTAACCTGGAAAGAGCTCGAGCGCGGAGTAAGCTTGGAAGACTTTCGCATCGACAACGTGCCCGCCAGGGTCCGGCGCCTCGGGGATTTGTGGGAACCGCTGTTGGCGAAGCGTGGTCGGTTCAAACTTGAAGCTTACCTTTAAGTCGCGGCTTGAACTGTTCTGTTAGTCCCACCTGAAAGACTGAGGTAATCCTTCAGGGGTCGGCAAGCAGACAGTTGAGAGAAAACATTAGCTGAAGCGGCGAGCAGGGTGGGAACCGTGACTATGAAAGAGGAGACTGGTAGCGCTGCCAAAAGTGAAACAAGTCGAGTGTGGACCGTCGGCCACTCGACTCGCTCCGCCGAAGAGTTCAACGAAATCCTCGCCGCCCATCACATCCAGGCGTTGGTAGACGTGAGAAGTTTTCCTGGCTCGCGGCGCTATCCGCAGTTTAATCGGCAACAACTCGCTACCTCGTTACCGGAAAACGGCGTTGCCTATTTTCATCTGCGCGAACTCGGGGGCCGCCGCCCGACGCGCCAGGATTCGCCGAACACCGCTTGGAAAAACTTGTCCTTTCGGGGCTATGCGGACCACATGGACAGCGATGAGTTTCAGCAAGGCATTGAGCGTTTGCTGGAAATTGCCGGCGAGAAGAGAACTGCGGTTATGTGCGCCGAGGCGTTGTGGTGGCGTTGCCATCGCAGTTTGATCTCAGACTTTCTCAAGGCGCGCGGCGTGGAGGTGATTCACATTCTGGATGCTACTCACGACCAACCGCATCCCTATACCAGTGCCGCACGAATTGTTGATGGTGAACTCTCGTATGCGGGATTGTTGGTGGGATAACAGCGCCGTTCCAGCCCGCGGAGGCGGGCGAGAGCATAAAGCCTGGGGTAGAGCGCAGCGGAACCCCAGGTTGATAAGGTTTGATAATAGAAAAGCCCGCGGAGCGGGCGAAGGCGATTGCCGAGGCGCTGTCGCCAGCTATCGCGGGCTGGCTCCCATACTTTTAGCTAAGGCAAAACCTCAGCTTCCCTTGCTGTGCCAGACCTTTTTCTTGCCGCCCTTCTTGCGCCGCTTCACTCCGGTACGACGAGGCACCTTCTTCGGATCACCCGTGGCGGCCTTCTTCACGTCGCCGCCTTCGTCCTCTGCTATCTCGGCCAACATGCGTCGAGTGAGAATTGAAGCAGGCGCAATCTCCGTCACCTCTTCTTCGGTGGTGTAGTAATCGCGATGCTTCAGTAATAGCCATTGCCGATCACGCGTCTTGACCAGCACCCAGGAGCCTTTCAGTTTCTCTCCGTTCAAGGAAAACTTTAACTCCCCTTTGCGCAGCGCTGCACTGACGTCATCAGTATTCTCAGGTTCGTAAGTGCCGATGTCCCAAACCATGACCGTGCCGCCACCGTATTCGCCTTCCGGTATCACTCCTTCAAAGTCTGCGTAGTCAACCGGGTGATCTTCGACTTGCATCGCGAGGCGCTTGACGGTTGGATCCAACGAAGGTCCTTTGGGCACTGCCCATGACTTCAGAACTCCATCCGCCTCAAGCCGGAAATCGTAATGAAGCTGGGTGGCGCGATGCTTCTGGACGACGAACAGCCTGCCGCTCTTGGTCCGCTTCTTCTCGGGGCCCGGTTCCGGCGTTTTGTTGAACTTTCGTTTCTTCTTGTATTCGGTTAAGGATGCCATGGGAAAAAGGTAACCTAAAGCGTTGCGTTAAGTATTGCGGAATGGTTGAAGTTTTCTAAGCGGATGCAACCGAAGCAGCCTCGGGTGCGGATGGCTGCTCTTCGAAGAGTTCATTCTGAATTGGATCGAGACCAAGCACTTCGCGAACGCGGCCAAAGCTGCGACGGTGGATGGGTAACGCGCCGAGTTCCTTCAGAGTGCGACAATGTTCAGGTGTTGGATAACCCTTGTGCGAGGCAAACCCGTACCCGGCGTAGAGCGCGTCCATCTCAAGCATGTGAGCGTCGCGCGTGGTCTTGGCAATTATCGAAGCGGCGGCAATGGTAGCGGAAAGCGCGTCGCCGCGGATGATGCCGCGTTGCGGCACGGGGCACTGCGGAATCTTTCGCGCATCGACCAAAACGAAGTTTGGCAGGCAGCTCAGCCCAAGAAGCGCGCGCTGCATTGCCAACAGCCCGGCGTGATAGATGTTAATGCGATCGATTTCCTCGACTTCGGCAAAGCCGACGGCCCAGCACACCGCATCGTGTTTAATCTGAATCGCGAGCTCCTCGCGTTTTTCATGATCGAGAATCTTTTTGGAATCGTTCAGGCCGCGTAGTTTGTAATTCTGCGGCAGAATCACTGCTCCAGCTACTACCGGACCGGCTAACGGCGCCATTCCGGCTTCATCCACCCCGGCAACCAAAGCATAGCCCTGAGCCCATAACTCAATTTCAAAGCGCAGCAGGGTGTGAAGCCTTTGGCCTTCGGAACGATTGCTGCTATAGCGTTTACGAATTTGCTTTGCAAGTTGGTGCGCGCCGTTGCGATTGTCGCTCTCCAGCGCCTCAAGCAAACCTCTCGGCACACGACGACGGCGGTCGAGAAAGATCTCCCGTAATTCCGGAATAGGTTTGTGGAGTAGGTCTTCTAGCGTCGGCATTTTTTTGCGCTGCTAAGTCTTCGACTTGCTGCAGGCGTAAACAGAAGCTGGTATTCTAAAACGAAAGTCGGGCGGCGGCGAGTGTTCCCGGTTATAAAAAACAAAATCGGCCCGCGGAACACATTGGTAACACCTTGCGCATCTACAACCTTTCCCGAAAACAATTCCGCTTGCTTGGCTTTCTTCCGCTGCTGTTTTTCTTTGCCCAAGCCACTCATTACTGGCAGGTCAACCAACTCGGTCACATGCTGTGGATGTGTAACATCGGAAATTTGTTATTAGCGTTAGGAATTTTTTTCGAACAGCCGTTGCTGATTCGAATCGCAGTAATTTGGAGCCTGCCCGGCCTGGTCGTCTGGGGTCTTTACGTGGTGCCGACGTGGGGCATGTTGGTGACCGGGAAGATGAGCCTGGCGGAGTTTTATGGAGTCGTCTCTTCAACGCTGGCGCATGTGGGCGGATTGTCGGTAGGCATCTTGGTGCTCAGGAAAGTAAAGATGAATGCCAGCGCGTGGGCTTATGCTTTTGTTTGGTACCTCCTTATCCAGGGCGCCTCACGCCTCATAACCCCGGTGGCAATGAACGTCAATCTCTCGCAACGCATACAAGAAGGCTGGGAAACGACCTTCACAAGTTACGGGAAATTCTGGTTGGTGCTTAGTGCGCTGGTCGCCATCTGTCTTTGGCTGCTCGGTTTCTTCCTCAACCACCTTTGGCCGGCGGCCCCTGAGAATAGATAATCCTTCATTACTTGTGGAACTGAAACTGCCTTAACATTTCCATCATGCCAAAGTCGCGACAGGAACTGCCCTGGTGGTTGGAAGTTGGTTCAGAACTCTGTCCGGCATGCAATCACCTGTATTTATACGAGACGGAATATCGTTGCTTTGATTGCGATGGACCACTCTGTCCGATGTGTGTAGTGAAAACTACGGCAGTGCACATTTCCTGTCCGACCTGTTGTGACAAGCCAAAAGTCGAGGTTGCCTGAATTATGGCTGTACGCGCGATCTGGAAAGGCGAGTTGAAGATTGGTGCGACGAAGATTCCGGTGAAGCTCTATTCCGCGATCGCCGATCGCACCGTGCGCTTTCATCTTCTGGATGACAAGCACCTGATGCAGGTGAAACAGCACATGGTAGACCCGGACTCGGGTGCGGAAGTCACTAATCAGGAACTGAAGAAGGGCTACGAGATCGAGCCTGGCAAGTTTGTCATCCTTACGGACGAAGATTTGGAAAGTCTCGAACCGAAGCCTTCTCGCGAGATTGAGGTCGCTGAATTTGTTTCGCCCGAATCGATTAATCAGCAATGGTATGAACGTCCGTATTACCTCGGCCCGGATGGGGATGTCGAAGCGTACTTTGCGTTAGCCCAGGCGCTCGAGAATCGGGAGCGCGAGGGAATCGCGCGCTGGGTGATGCGGAACAAGCCATACATGGGCGCGCTGCGTTCGCAGGATGGATATCTGGTTCTGGTCACCTTGAGAAATGCCGCCGAAGTTATTTCCGCGCGCGAATTGCCAAAACCTGCCGGCCGCGCACCGTCCGCAAAAGAACTAGACATGGCCAGGCAACTAGTTGGCATGCTCGAGGGCGAGTTCAACGCGGCTGAGTTTGAAGACGAATATCGCAAGCGGGTCATGGAATTTATTGAGCGCAAGGCCAAGGGCCACAAACCCAAACTTCAGGCGATAAAAAGAAAACGCAAGACGACGTCACTCGACAGTGTTCTGGCCAAGAGCCTGGAGAGGCTAAAGAAGGAGAAACGCGCTGCCTAAGAAAGCGAGAAAACAGGTTCAGGAGACAGACGAGCAGGCCCGGGTGCGGCCATTTTGGTCTGGCACACTTACTTTTGGGCTCGTTAGCGTTCCGGTGAATTTGTTTCCGGCCAACAAGTCCAGCCGCCCGTCACTTCGCATGCTTGGGGACGAGGGTGCACCGCTCCAGCGTCGCTACTATTCACAAAAAACGGAGAAGGATCTGGATGCTGACGAGCTGGTGCGCGGATACGAAATTGATAAAGGAAAATATGTAGTTGTCACTGATGAAGAGTTGGACCGGCTCGCACCCGAGAAGAGTCGGGATATCGACCTGCGGCGTTTTGTCAAAGAAGATTCCATCCCACCGGCCCATTTTGAACGCGGCTACTTTTTGACGCCTGAGAGCGGTTCCGAGAAAGCATACAAACTGTTAGCGGAAACGATGGAGCACGACGAACTGGCCGGCTTGGCGACCTTTGTTATGCGCGGCAAAGAATACCTGGTCGCAATTTTTTCTGATCATGGAATTCTACGCGCCGAAACGATGCGTTTTGCCGCTGAGCTTCGTTCGCCGGAAGACCTCGGTCTGCCAAAAAAGAAAAAAGTTCCGGCGGCGACAGTGCGCAAGTTTGAAAAACTAATTGGCAGCAAAGCGAAAAAGAGTTTTGCCGGCGCGAAACTTCATGACGAACAAGCCGAAGCGTTATTGAAGCTGGTCAAGAAGAAAGAGAAAAAGCCCAGCAACGTCGTTCAAGTTGAAACCGAAGAGCGCCAGCCTGCGAAAGTGATCGATCTGGTTGCGGTACTAAAGAAAAGTTTAGCCGGCAAATAAGCTTGGCCTTCCAGTCATAAACAAATCGTACTGAGCGGCCAAAACGATAGCCCAGGCAAAGAAAATAGAGCGGCAACGTCCTCACCCCGCCGCCGCTCTCTCGCATAGCTAAGAATCCGAAGACTCAATTAGCTACACCGGGGTGAGACATTCAGCCATCACCCAGTTGCGCGACGTTATACAACTTGGGCGAGGCGCATGCAACTGCAAATCGGAAAATTTTTCTGAGCGCTTGCGCCGGGTAATCCAATATCAGGACAGCAGGACCCTTTGTGAAGTAATAAGGGCGCACTTGATGTTCCGATGCTCGAAGAGTAACTTCTATTCTCACCTCCCCAATGTGGTTTTATGTTGTTGCGACACGGAAGAATTGCGCGGTCGGAAACCGGTGGCGTTCTCATGCGCCGCCGGACCAGACATCGCCGGCATTGCCCCATGTGCAAAGAGCGCTGGGGCACCTGGACCATGGTTTGTCCACGTTGCGGTAAACGAACGCTGACGCAAAAACTGCTGATTGCTGCCGGATTGTGCGTCCTCGCGCTGATATTCCTGAAGACGATGGGGTTCTTTGACTCTTAACCTCCCGGCGCAACTGTTCTCGTTAATCCTTAAGACGCTGTTCCCATTCACGGTTAGGCCCGGCCGCTCCTGAATGGTTTTCGCGTATGAAGAAATGAATTTGTCCCAGAGTGAGAATGATTAATGACGCGGATGAGGGGCGCCGCACTGAAGGATTTAGTTCAGAAACTTTGCAGGGCGGGAAGTTGTAGCCTGCCTGCACGCTTCCGGCCCTCAATGGTTCGGTTGCCTAGGAACGACGAGACTCAGCGGTTGGCCACGTTGTTCAACCTGTCTTCAGCAAATTTTCGCTGCAGGACTGGCATCGTTCGCTGTGCGGTGTCCTGGACCGTACCCGACGGATTGAACACGTAACTGTCGCGCGTGCGCACTGCCAGGTTTGGTTGATTTACGCGCACTCTGATTTGTCGCCGCTCGCCAGCCTGGGCCGGGCGCTTCGGGTAGTACCCGAGACTGTATTGCCGGCGCAGCTCCTCGGCCACATTGCCGAACACGGTAGACAAGTTTTGGTTAAAGTCTGCCTCATAAAGGCGCGCGCCCGTTTTGTCGGCGAGGTCGTGCAGATACCGATTCGCAACTTCATAGTCTTGTCTGCTGGTTCCTGGTCCACCGCCGCCGTTTCTGCCTGGCCAACCACCACCACCACTACCCCCGCGACGATTTCCGCCTCCGAGGATCTGGCCCAGGATGTCGATTGGTGAACTTGGCATACGACCGGCGCCCGGCCAACCGCCACCACCACCGCCGCCGCGACTCATGTCCATATAGGTGTCGTATTGCACGGGGTAGATCAACGCATCCAACTCTTCAGCGTCGCGGACGTTGCTGGCATAGGAAGCATGCCGGCTGGTCGTGTCGACGCCGTCAGTGAAGAGCACGATCGCTTTGCGACCCGGAACATTGCTCAGGTGCTGGTTCATTACCAGGTCGACCGCGTCATAAAGTTTGGTGCCGTCACCGGGCTCGGTGCGACGGATTGCATCGCGCAGGCGACCCCGCTCACTGGTGAATTGCGTAAGTACTCGTATTTGATCGTCAAACGACACGATCATCACACGATCGTCAGGTCGCAACTGGTTTGTGAACGCGATGGCCGCTTCCTGAATGGCATCGAGCCGCATTCGCGTCGAACCGCTGGTGTCGATCATCAGCACCACGGAAAAGGGTTTATCTACGGACGAGAAAAACGCCACTTGTTGTTCCGTGCCATCTTCCCAGAGGCGAAAGTCTTCCTTGCGCAGATTGGGAACATATCGTCCATCGCGATCCATCACGCTTACCGGCAAGGTCACGAGAGTGGTTTCAACCTTGATTACGTCGCCCGCTTCGACTTCTTCAGGGCCTTGCGCAGCCGAAGTTGCTCCTGTTTGTTGAGAAGTACCCGTGCGATTCGCGCCTCCCAGAACCGGGGGACGTGACGGCGCCGGCGCACTGCTGCCGCTGGGGGCGGAGCTGTCACCAACCCGGCGCGGTCGCGACTGGCCAGCGAGGCTTGCCGCAAAAACGCCGAAAAGCGCTACAAAAAGCAAGGACACCGTGATTTTCTTCATGCTGAACTCCTGAACCAATGGTAACGCGTGGCTGTGCCAACTGAGTTGGATGCGCCGCAAGCGGATTAGATGCTTCGAAAATTGGCCTCGTGGAGCGGGCCGAAGGGAGAGAGGGAACGCTGCAAAGATAGCGCTATAGGGCGGGATGGGCAAGCTCCAACCGCGCGCAGAGCGTGGAAACGAATTATCCCGCGGTTTCTCTGCGTTCAAGTGCCCGCACGGAGCGAAAGTGTGCGATTATCTGCCGCTCGGAATTCATAATCAGCATGGGTCTTTTTCGCCGTCTACATTATTGGTGGTCGCTCTTCGTGGCGGGCGCACTCTTGCTGTTTCTGGCGCCACCAATATTGCTGGTGGCGTGGCTGACAGATCGACGTGAACTGGTTTACCCCTGGGCCTTGTTCGGCGCTCGCAACTGGCTGCGTTTGAGCGGCATGAAAGTTAAGGTCAGGGGAAGTGAGTACATTGATCGTAACGAAACCTATGTCTTCATCTCGAACCACCGCTCCTACCTGGATACCGCCACTCTTTTTGCCTACACGGGGCAGCGGCTGGGAATACTCGCAAAAAAAGAATTGCTGAAGGTGCCGATTCTTGGCTACGGCATGGGCTATGTGAACATCATGGCCATCGATCGCTCGAATCGTGAACGCGCACTACAGACTACTGAAGCGGCGACGGAGCGGATTCGTTCCGGCAGATCGTTTGGTGTTTTTGCGGAAGGCACCCGCGCCCTGCCGGGTGAGTTTCGGCCGTTTAAGAAGGGCGCGTTCTACATGGCGGCGCAGGCAGGCGTGCCTATCGTGCCGGTTGCGATCAAACACACCGACTATCTAATGGGTAAGGGAACTGGTGAGGCAAGATTGGGAACGATTGAAATGGTGCTCCTTCCGCCCGTATCAACCGTTGGCGTTACGAGCGATGAAGAAGTCAACGAACTCCTGCAACGCGTGCACGCCATGATTGGCGACGAGCTCGGGTAACTCAACACTATGAGCGACTATGGCTTCCGTGGCGGTGGCGTAACCGGTTTGGCTTCCTTGCTTGGCACGTCGGCATTCTCGACTTCAATAATCTTCACTTTCGCGCGCGCTTTTACAAAATCCGAATAGCGAACCTGCATGCGCACGTGCAGCGTCTCGCCGTTTTCGTAAAGTAACTCATCGTCGGCGTAGGAATAGGTGGGAAACCAATAGCGCCCGTCGATCTGTTCGCGGTAAGTCTCGACAGTCGGAAACTTGTTGTTCTTCGTTTCCGGCAGTCCTTTTCCCTTCGTCTTCACAATTTGAAAGTCCTGATCGTCAACCCAAACGCGGCCTTTGAAAAATCTTTCCTTAGTCCTTTTGGCGTCCGGCAGTACCTTCGGACTGACGTCGAACACATAGAGATTCAGCTCGTCGATTTTTTCTCTGCCAACATAGCGAAAGTCATATAGCGGAATCTTCGCAGGCTCTAACGCAAAAGGCTGAATACCACCAAGGTCGTTGAGGTCTTCCTGGGTGACGGAGGCGAGTGACGGCATGGGAAAGAAGCTGATTTTTTCGAAGCGGTTACCCGAATTGTCGAAGGTGAAATAGGAAACGCGGTGATATTCGCCAGTTACCTGGCCGCCCATCCCCACGCTCTGCAAGATGGCATCGCGTTTGAAAGAATACTCGTTTAGAGCCTGGCGAAACTGGGTCTCCCTGGCCGTGAACGTATTGATTATGCGATCCACTTCGGCCTTCGGCAGATCGCTAGAACTCGCCGGCGACTGGCTGAATGTAGGTATTGCTGAGAGGAAACATAGCCCCGTCAACAGGGCGAGAAAACTCGAGGTTTTTACTGCAGATTTGCGCACTATTGTTTAATCCTTCGTGAGAAATCGGATTGCCGTCCAAAAAAATACCTTGATCTGATGCCACCGAATCATGCCGTGTTGCCACCTACGCAAAGGGCAGCCGCCATCCGCTACTATTTATGGATTTCTTATTGCAAAGTTTCATGCAAGTGATGTAAGGTGCTCCTGACAGAAGCAGTTATTGGGCTCCGCGAAAATTGACAGCTCTTTTTAAGTTTCCGACAGTTGAAATTTTTCGGTCCGGTGACGCGTGATCGGACGATTCGAGTTTCCTAAGTCCTCACGTCGGGACGTGGCGACGTCGCATTTCCATGGACCTCAAGCGCAAAGGCGCAAAGGCAACGCAGAGCGGCCGCGTTGCTGCATGGGAGCAAGACGTTTAGGTCATGCTTTGGGAGGAGCCTGATCGCCAGCCTTGAACCGATGATGTGCGCGGCGGAAGCCGCCCCTTCTGGGCGGGGCGGCTATTTACCCGCCGCGCGCACCCCAGTCAGGATTGTAGTTCAGCTCGCAAACTCCACATTCGGCAGGCTGGGAATAATCCCCCGTTCAAATCCTTCGGACAGAAACCTCCGCACCCCTTCACGACCTCGCTCTGTGTAATCCAGAGTCAGATTGTTGACCCACATGGCGACGAAGCGATCAGCCAGCGCTGGATCCATGTCGCGCGCGAACTGCATTGCGTATTGGAGAGCATCTTCCCGGTTAGCTAACGAATAGGTAATGCTCTCGCGCAAGCAATCGGAAACCTGGTGAATGATCGCAGGGCCCAGCTCGCGGCGGATCGCATTTCCGCCCATCGGTAACGGTAAGCCCGTGCGTTCGTGCCACCACTCACCCAAATCCAATATCTTGTGCAGGCCAACCGCCTCATAAAATAGTTGTCCCTCGTGGATTAAGAGTCCGGCGTCACAGTCTCCGCTTTTAACGGCATCGATGATCTTGTCGAAAGGGACAACCTCGTATTGAAAGTCCGGATTGAAAAGTTTCAGCGCCAGGAATGCGCTGGTTAAAGTTCCCGGCACTGCAATCTTCAGTTGCGAAATGTCCTGATCTTTCGCGGGTCGCGCTGAAACCAGGATTGGACCATAGTTGTCGCCAATTGACGCGCCATGGGGCAGTAGAATGTATTTATCGCTGATGTAAGCGTAGGCGTGAAAGCTAACTGCGGTGACATCGTATGTGCCGCGAAAGGCTTCTTCATTCAACGTCTGAATGTCTTTCAGAACGTGCGTGAACTTGAGATCGCCGGTATCGAGCTTATCCGTTGCCAGACCATAAAACATAAAGGCGTCATCAGAGTCGGGCGAATGAGCGACGCTTATTGTGCGAGTTTCAATTAGAGTGGACATAAGATTTAGATTCGTTCAACTAGACAAGGCTGACGTGACCACGCTCAACCGGATTATAAACCGTATCGCGCTCGACGGCGGCGAAACCGGCTTCTTCAATCAGCGCAACAATCTCTTCGCGCGACATCTTGACTTCATTGTTTGATTCGATTGAATAGCTTTCGCTGAGTTCCCCGCCTTCGGTAATCGTCCCGTCGATGTCGTTGGCGCCAAAATGCAGGGCAACTTGCGCCAATCGCTTGCCGAGCATCACCCAGTAAGCTTTCAAGTGTTCGAAGTTATCAAGCAGCAAGCGCGAAACTGCCATCGTCTTCAGCGAGTCAACGCCGGACGGCCCGGGCAAGTGTGCGAGTTGCGTTTTCTCCGGATAAAAAGCCAACGGTATCAGACACTGAAAGCCGCCTGACTCGTCCTGCTGTTGTCGCAAGCGAATAAGGTGGTCCACCCGGTCTTCAATTGATTCGATGTGTCCGTAAAGCATGGTGGCATTTGTCTTCAAGCCCGCCGCGTGGACTTTGCCGGCCAATTCAAGCCAGCGATTAGCGTCACATTTGTGGGCGCAGATCATCGAGCGCGTCGGTTCGCGAAAAATTTCAGCGCCACCGCCGGGACAGGAATCCAGGCCCGCCTCGATTAGTTTCTCGATAACCTGTTCGTCACTTAGCTTGTAGAAATGCGCGAAGTGATCCAACTCGACCATCGTAAAAGCTTTGAGATGAAGTTGTGGATAATGCTGCTTGAGCCCGGAAAGCAAATCGGTGAAATAACTGAAAGGCAGCTTGGTGTTGAGCCCGCCGGTGATATGAAGCTCGGTGGCGCCCTCTTTAACCGCTTCCGCGGCTACGCGCAGGCTATCCTCGATGTTATGCGTGTAGGCGTCGGGCTGTCGCGGGGTGCGATAAAACCCGCAAAACTTGCAGTCGGCGTAACAAACATTCGTCGGATTTAGGTGCCGGTTCACATTGAAATAAGTAGTGCGGCCGTGCTTGCGGCGGCGAACGCTGTCGGCGAGTTTGCCCAGCGCCGGCAAATCATCGGTTGCAAACAAAGCGACACCATCTTCAAGCGAGAGCCGCTCACCCGCTTCAACTTTCTTTGCAATCGCAACCAGATTCTTGTCGTGCGAAAAGTTCATGAAAGAGTCCTCAGGAGAACTGCGCCTCCAAACGTTATGAACAAAATCACGCTTACAAAAGCGTTAGTGGTAAAAAACGCAGCGTTTAGTTTGCTCAAATCGTCGGCGCGCACCAGGCGATGTTGGTTGACGAGCAAAGCGGCTGTGACAATAACACCGGCCAGCGCAAAAATTCCCAGCTGCGTAATCCAGTATAGAGCAAGAAGCGCCGCGAAGGCCCCAACGTGAAACAGCCGCGCAACCAACAGCGAGCCGTCGATGCCAAACCGTTTTGGAATAGAGTGCAGTCCCGCCTGCAAGTCAAATTCGTAATCCTGGCAAGCATAAAGAACATCAAAACCCGCCGTCCACAATAGCACTATCAACGAAAGCAGCAGCGGCACCGGGCTGTCTAAATGGCCGCGCACCGCTATCCACGCCCCGGTCGGCGCAATCGACAAACACCAGCCGAGAAACAAATGGGACAGCAGCGTCCAACGTTTCGAGTAGGAGTAAAGCATCACGCTCGCCAGCGCGATTGGCGCCAGGAGTAGCGTGAGCCGGTTCAGCATCGCGGCCGCCAATAGAAAGAGCGCCGCCGACACAAAGGTAAACAGCCAAACAAAACTGACAGATAAAAGGCCCGCTGGAATAGCGCGCGTTTGCGTTCGGGGGTTTTGCGCGTCGTAGTCCCTGTCGGCAATCCGATTGAAAGCCATGGCCGTCGAGCGCGCGCCGATCATGGCAATTGTGATCCAAAAAAACTGTCTGACGGTAGGCAGCCCGTTCGCCGCCAGCACCGCGCCGAGAAATGCAAACGGCAGCGCAAACAGCGTGTGCTCGATCTTAATCATCTCGAGCGTGACGCGAACATTTCTTAGCAGGGCAGGCATGGAGCTATTCGTCGCTAACGTTCACCGTCTCAGAAACTTGTTGCGGCATGCCTTTCCATTGAGTGTTTTGCGGATGGGGCACTCCTAAATGATCGAGGATGCGAAAGACCAGGTGATCGACGAGCGCTTCAATTGTTTGCGGTCGATGGTAGAAGCCGGGACTCGCGGGAATGATGTGTGCGCCGGCTCGCGACAGCCGCAGCATGTTTTCCAGATGAATGGCGTTGTAGGGAGTCTCGCGCGGCACCAGCACCAGCCGGCGACTCTCCTTCAATGTCACGTCAGCCGCGCGATGAATCAGATTGGTACCCGCGCCGGAAGCGATTGCGCCCAGCGTACCCATCGAACATGGCACCACTACCATTCCTTCCTGCGGATGCGAACCCGACGACGGTCGCGCCGCCATGTTGTCCAGACGCTGCAAATGAATCAATTTTGAATCAGGCGCCAGCCCAACCCACTGATTGATGAGGGCGTTGTCCGCGCCGCGCAGATCCGTTCCCAATTCCACCCGCGCAACAGTGGTCGCCGCGTCGGACATAATCAGATTTATGCGCTCGACAACGCCGCTCGCAGCCATATGGACGAGCGTGCGTTGGGCATAAATCGAGCCGGAAGCGCCAGTGATTGCTACAGTAAATTCCATGTGGTTTCGATGCTTGAATCTTACTTGGCGGCCAATTTCGGTGCAAGCGAGCGCAATTCGGACCAGGCTGGACGAACCATCTCTGTGCGTCCTTTGTGTACTCTGTGCCTCTGTGGTTAGCAACACAGAAGGTCCACCACGGAGACACAAAGAACACAAAGCATGCATAGAGCGGTTTGGCCGGTAGGTAGTAAACTCGAATGCCTTGCAAGCGAATGTTAGAATGCGCCCCTAAATTCCATCACAACAAGTCGAGCCTTCTAATGAACCTGACCGCACTGGAACAACTATTAGCCGCGCATCGCGCAGGTGATCTGGAGACGACAGAGGCTGTCAGTCGCATTCAAAATCTTCACTTTGAAGACATCGGCTATGCGCGCGTGGATCACTCGCGGGCTACCCGGCAGGGCTTTCCGGAAGTAGTTTTTGGCGCTGGCAAAACGCGCGAACAAATCGTGGGGATCGTTGAGCGCTTGCTGCAGCACGCGCCCAACGTGCTGGTTACGCATACTGACGAGGGCACTTTTGGAGAAGTCCGCAACATCGCCACCGAAGCCGAATGGCATGCGGCAGCGCGCTTGATACGAATCCAAAGAGACACAAGCGAACTTGGCGTCGGCGAAATTGTTGTGGTGACTGCGGGAACCAGCGACATTCCGGTCGCTGAAGAAGCTGCTTTGACCGCCGAGGCAATGGGCAATCGTGTGAAACGCGTTTGGGACGTTGGCGTCGCCGGCATTCATCGCGTGCTGGCGGAACGTTCACTGCTGCAAAGCGCGCGCGTTGCGATTGTGGTTGCCGGTATGGAAGGCGCACTGCCTTCGGTGGTTGGCGGCTTGGTTAGCGTGCCGGTGATTGCGGTGCCGACGAGTATTGGCTATGGCGCGTCGTTTGGTGGAATTGCGGCGCTGCTTGGCATGCTCAATTCATGCGCATCGAATGTCACGGTTGTAAATATTGATAATGGTTTCGGTGCCGGATTTGTTGCGTCGCTTATTAACCGAAAGTGGGAACCAGCTAGGAGCGAGTCAGTGGTCAGTCGCATTCCGTCCAACTGACGATTGACTACTAACAGTTAGGGATTGATCAGTCCGTCCAACTTCTCAGCCCAATCCGGATCGATGCCTTGCAGAATGTTGTATTGCTCCAGCGCAGAATTGCGGTTGCCGGTGGTGAGGTACGATTTGCCAAGGTTGTAATACGCTTTTCCAAAATCGGGCTTCAATTGAATCGCGCGTTTGAAAGCCTCCAGCGCATCCGAAGTCAGCCCAAGTTCCATGTACGCTTCGCCCATGTTGTTCGAGACGGCGGCGTCGCCGGGTTTAAGCACCATGAGCTGCTTGTAGGCTTCAATCGCTTGCGGATATTTTTTTGCATGGATGTAGGCTGAAGCAAGTCGCTCATGCGCGCTGGTGTAATCGGGTTTCAACCGAATCGCCTGTTTGTAAGCCTGAATTTCTTCGTCGGGTTTGCCCCAGTCTCGATAGACCAGGCCGAGTCCATACCAGGCATCAGCGCCGTTGTAAGGATCAAGTTTGATCGATTGGCGATAACTGTCGGCGGCCTCGCGATACTGTTTCAGATAATAGCTTGCCAATCCGATATTGAAATAAGACTCAGCCGAAGGTCTTAATGTAACTGCTCGGCGCGAAGCCTCAATCGCTTCGCTGTGCCGGCCAAGCTTTTCGCGACAAAAGCCGGCTTGCGCCCAGGCTTCGGCATAGTTGCTGTCCGATTCAACTGCTTTCTCAAAATACGGCAGTGCCTTTTCGCAGTCGTCCTGCGAAAGAAAACTAAGGCCATCACGAAATGCCTGCACGGCTTTTGCTCTTTTGTTTCTTCCGCTCGCGGCGACGAGATCGGATAACGAGAGCAAGGTGCCGCCGCTTTGCAGTTGCGAAATGCGTTCTGAGGGGATCGCAAAGTTGATGCTCTGCCCGCCCGTAATTTGCAAAGTGGCAACGCCAATCACCTGACCATGCATGTTTACGACGGGGCTGCCGCTGGATCCGGGCGAGATAGGCGCGGTGATCTGGATGATTCTTCCGAAAGTAGGAATGTCGCGCACGGCGGAAACAATGCCATTCGTTACGCTGCCTTCAAGTCCAAAAGGATTGCCGATGACGACAATACTTTCGCCTTCTTGCGGCGAAGTTCGATCGAGCGACAGTGGTCGCACCTGACCGGCAGGCGCTTCAACTCGCAATACGGCGATGTCGCCCTCGGCATCCACGGCGATCACTCCTTTAACCAGGTACACATTGCCGTTGTAGGAATGAATTTCGGCGCGGTAAGCGTTTTCGATGACGTGGCGGTTAGTGACTACGCGATCCACGTCGATAAAAAAGCCGCTGCCACGGGAAAGCTGAACGCCGCGCGCGTCAAACGTCTCGATGGCTACGGCTGAGGGTTTGATGCGTCGCACCAGCTCGGGAAGAAGATCCTGAGCGGGAGCGCTGGGAACTGTCGCTGCCAGGACAACTAATATTAATAAAAGCCAGGGGGATTTCATTTTTTTGCTTAATTCTCTGTGCGTCCTTTGTGTTCTCTGTGCCTTTGGTGGTGATGATTGTCTTAGCAACTACCACCACAGAGACACAGAGAACACAAAGGACGCACAGAGAATTACTTTATAACCCGGCCAGCGCCAGTTTTTGCACCTGCGGAACCACGTCCGCCAGCTTAATATCAGTGCTGGATTTGGCGCGGCGATCAAATAGTTCGACCAACCCATCGGTGACTTTTTTGCCGATCGTAACCCGATACGGAATGCCGATCAGATCGGCATCTTTAAACTTCACCCCCGCGCGTTCGTCCCGGTCGTCGAGGAGAGCATCAAGCCCGGCGCGCATCAAGTCTTTGTAGAGTTTCTCGCCAGTCTCGCGCAGTTTTTCATCTTTCATGTTGGTGACGGTGACCACGACATCAAACGGCGCGATCGTCTTGGGCCAGATGATGCCGTCGGCGTCATGGTTCTGTTCGATGGCGGCAGTGATGATCCGCTCGACGCCGATGCCGTAACTGCCCATGACGACCGGCACCGGCTTGCCATCTACAGTTAACACGGTAGCGCCCATCGATTCCGAGTACTTGGTGCCGAGCTTGAAGATGTGGCCGATCTCCATCGCTTTGTAAACGTCCAGCACGCCGGTCTCGCAACGCGGGCATGATTCACCAGAATTGACTGAGCGCAGATCGGCCCACTGGTCGATCTGAATATCTCGCTCGACGTCGACACCGCGAAGGTGATGGTCATCTTTGTTCGCGCCAGTCGTCATGTCGCGACGACCTTTGAGCGCGAGATCGGCGATGACTCGAACCTCAGCGTCATTCCGTACTTGCGCAATTTTTTGTTTCGCGCCGACTCCGCCCAAACTGCCGGCACTAGCCCCCAGTAGATCAACGATCTCATTTGGTTGCGCGGCACGAATGAAACTGGCGCCCAGCGTGTCCGCCAGTTTTATGTCGTGCAATTGCTGGTCGCCGCGCAGCAACAGCAAGGCCCACTTGGCGTTGCCGTCGCCTGAAGCTTGATCGCCGTAGACATAGACCAGGGTTTTGATCTGGTTCTTCGCCGGCGCGCCGCCAGGAAACGTGGTCAGATCTTCAATCGTGCGCACGCCCGGTGTCGGGAATTCTTCCGGCGCTTCTGGTCCAACTAAATCCTTAACCGGCCCCAGGCGCGAAGTGGCCTTCTCGAGATTCGCCGCGTACCCGCAATTTGCGCAGCTCGCGATCAAGTCTTCCCCGGCATCGGTTTTGGCGACAAATTCGTTTGACTCAGAACCGCCCATCGAACCCGAAGAGGCTTCGACAATCGAGTACTCAATGCCGCAGCGCGAAAAAATTCGCTTGTAAGCTTCGCGCTGGTCAGCAAACGATTTGTCCAGGCCGGCTTGATCCACATCAAACGTGTAGGCGTCTTTCATAATGAACGTGCGCAGCCGCATGAAACCTGACTTTGGCCGCAACTCGTCGCGAAACTTCACCTGAATCTGATACCAAACCTGCGGCAGTTGTTTGTAGGAACGAAGTTCGTTGCGCGCAATGGTCGTAAAAATTTCCTCGTGCGTCATGCCCAGGCACATGTCCGCGTCCTTGTGATCTTTCAGGCGAAACATCTCTGCGCCGATGGCGTCCCAGCGGCCCGATTCTTTCCACACCTCAGCCGGATGCAGCGCCGGCAGGTAAAATTCCTGACCGCCGATGCGATTCATTTCTTCGCGCAAGATCTGCATGATTTTGAGCGCGATGCGTTGGGCCAGCGGCATGTACGAATAGATGCCGGAGCCAAGCTGGCGAATCAAGCCAGCGCGCAGCAGCAGTTTGTGCGAAACCACTTCGGCGTCCGCCGGGTCTTCGCGAAGTGTGGGAATGAAGTATTGTGACCAGCGCATTAGGTTTTAGTGAAACTTTCCTGAGATGAATTTCAGCTATTCATTCTCGCTTAGCAAAAAGCTTAACGCAACGTAGGACGGGACGCTGTCGGGCGAGCCGCGGCTATTGGGCTTTAAGAATCATCCGCAGATTACAGGGATTACGCAGATGCAAGCCAGACCTGGGATTAAGACGGGCATTAATTGATGTTTCTTATCTCGTCGGCGTAATCAGCGTAATCTGCTGATAAGGTTCTCCGTTGCGAGCACCCCAAGCGTGATGTACCATCGCAGCCTGCTATAGTCATCGATCCCGGAGATTCAATAATGAAAATTGCACTTGCCAGCGACCATGCCGGTTTTGCCGAGAAGGAACGCTTGAAGCCGCTGCTGACTGATTTGGGTTTGCAGTTTGAAGACCTCGGCACAGGTTCGGAAGCTTCAGTTGATTATCCGGATTACGCGCGCAAGGTTGCGGAAGAAGTGGCGCACGGCCGAGTGGACCAGGGCCTGCTGGTATGCGGGTCAGGAACTGGGATGGCGATCACTGCGAACAAAGTGCCGGGCGTGCGCGCAGCGGTCGCCTGGTCCGAAGAGACAGCGCGGCTGGCGCGGCAGCACAATGATGCGAATGTTTTAGCGATTGGCGCGCGGACTACGCCGCCGGAACAGATTCCGGCCATCGTGCGCGCCTGGTTTAGTTCAAACTTTGAAGGCGGCCGCCATGCTGAGCGCGTGGCGAAGATCGAAGGCGGCGGGGAGTAGGTAGAAAACAGTCGGCAGGAGCAGACGGCAGGAAAGCAAAAAGCGGAAGACGGCACCAAGAAACAAATTCCAGGTTCCAGATTCCAGATTCCAGATTCCAAAGACCAAAAGCCAAAGACCAAAAGGCAAAGACCAAAGACGAAGGCCAAAGATTAAAGCTCAAAGTTCAAAGGACAGATCAATGACCGATCTCAGAAACGCATCTCTTTCCGAAGTTGACCCGCTAATTTCTCAAGCCATCGACAATGAAGTCGCGCGCCAGGCGAATGGCCTCGAGCTGATCGCTTCGGAGAACTTCGTCAGCGAAGCAGTGCTCGAGGCGGCTGGCTCGGTGTTTACAAACAAGTATGCCGAAGGCTACCCGAAGAAGCGCTACTACGGCGGCTGCGAATGGAGCGACGTTGTCGAGCAGGCGGCAATCGATCGGGCCAAGCAATTGTTCGGCGCCGAGCACGCGAACGTGCAGCCACACAGCGGCGCGCAGGCCAACATGACCGTGTACCTGGCGGCGATTCAGTATGGCGATCAGATTCTGGGAATGAACCTGTCACATGGCGGCCACCTGACCCACGGTCATCCGATGAATTTTTCCGGCATCAGTTACAAAGTCGCCGATTACGGCGTGTCAAAAGAAACTGAGCAGATTGATTATGACGAGCTGCAGCGCATCGCTGAAGAGCACCAGCCAAAGCTGCTCGTCTGCGGCGCGTCAGCTTATCCGCGCATCATCGATTTCAAACGCATCGGCGAAATTGCGAAGAGTGTCGGCGCGCGCATGTTTGCCGATATCGCGCACATCGCCGGTCCAGTCGTCGCTGATCTTCATCCGTCGCCGGTGCCGCACGCCGATTATGTGACGACGACTACGCATAAAACTCTTCGTGGTCCACGCGGCGGGTTGATCCTTTGCAAAGAAGAACACGCGAAAGAGATTGATCGAAAGTTGTTTCCCGGCGTCCAGGGTGGTCCATTGGTCCACATCATCGCTGCCAAGGCCGTCGCTTTTGGCGAGGCGTTGCGCGATGACTTTAAAGAATATCAGCGCCAGATTCTGGCCAATGCAAAGGCCTTGGCAAGTGAACTGCAACAGCATGGACTGCGTTTGGTTTCCGGTGGCACCGACAATCATCTTATGCTGGTTGATGTTTGGATGGACGGAAAGGGAATCACCGGGAAAGTTGCCGAGAAGGCTCTCGAAGCCGCGAACATCACGGTCAACAAGAACACGATTCCTTTCGATCAGAACAAGCCATTCGTCGCCTCCGGCCTGCGTATCGGCACGCCCGCCGTGACTACGCGCGGAATGAAAGAACCCGAGATGCAGGAGATCGGGCGATTAATCGCAGAAGTTATTCACGCGCCCGAATCGGAAGAAGTACGAAAGAATGTGCGGCAGGGCGTGGACGAGCTGAGTGGACGGTTTCCGTTGTATGCGAAGCGCTTGAAGCATACTCAACAACCGGGAGCCATGGGCGCATAGTCGTTGGAAGCGACACTGGATTTACCTGAGTTATTCATGGAATCAATCTTCGGACCTGACGGCCTAATTGCCAACGCGCATCCCGATTACGAACATCGTCCCGGCCAGATCGATATGGCGCGGGCGGTGATGCGCGCGTTCGAAGAGCGCAGGCACCTGATCGTTGAGGCAGGAACGGGCACGGGCAAGACGCTTGCTTATCTTGTGCCGGCAGTGGCTGCTGCACTGGGCGGTCGCGGACGCGTAATTATTTCGACCGGCACCAAGAATCTTCAGGAACAGTTGATGGAGAAAGACATTCCTTTTCTTCAGCGCGTGCTGCCGAAGAGTTTCGACGCCGCCTACATGAAGGGAAGGAACAACTACGTCTGCCTTCATCGCCTCGGACGTGCGGAAGGTTCCCCGGTGCTCGATGGGCTGGATGAAGTTGATTACTTCGATGAAGTTACGCATTGGTCCAAGTCTTCAGAAACCGGCGATCGCGCGGAGTTGTCCAACTTGCCGGAGTCGCTTTCGTTCTGGCGGCACATCGACGCGCGCTCGGATACTTGTCTGGTCCAGAAATGCGTTGACTTTAATCCCTGCTTCATCACGCGCATGCGCGAGCGCGCGCAAAATGCCGACATCGTGGTGGTCAACCATCATCTTTTCTTTGCCGACCTGGCTTTGCGCAACAGCATGTACGGCAGCGTGCTGCCTGATTACTCGGCAGTCATCCTCGACGAAGCACACCTAATCGAAGACGTGGCCTCGGAATACTTTGGGTCGCAAGTTTCGACCTACCAAATTGACGATCTCATTCGCGATGTGGGTAACGTGCCATATGAAGATGCGGCAGCCGATCGCGAAATAACCAAGACGTCGGCGCGGGTGATGCGGTTCGCGGATAACTTCTGGATGGGCTTTCGCGATGGCCGCGGCAACGAAGGGCGTTATCCGATCATTCCGGGCACGTTCGCCAGGCGTGACGAAGACGGCGAGATGCAATCGACGCCGCTTGGCGATCTTTATGTTTCGCTTGATGGCGCGCTGGCGAGATTGGAAACGACGCTGGATGCGTTGAAAGAGAAACCTGCGGAAGTCGAAAACCTCGTGCGGCGCATTCGACAAACACGGTTTGATTTGCAGTTCATAGTTACCGGAGACGACAAGAAATTTGTTTACTGGCTTGAACGGCGCGGCCGTGGAATTTTCCTACGCGCGTCGCCGATCGACGTTTCGGGAATTCTCGAGGACAAACTGTTCGACAAGATTGATACGGTCGTGTTGACGTCAGCTACGCTTTCCAGCGCCGGAAACTTTTCCTTTATTCGCGAGCGGCTGGGAATGGATGCGGCCGACGATCTGATTGCCGAATCATCTTTCGATTATCAAAGGCAGGCGCTGCTGTATTTGCCGCCGAAGATGCCCGACCCGCGTTCCCATGAGTGGGCCGGCGCGGCGGCCGACGAAGTCATCAAGATTGTGAATGCGACGAATGGTCGCGCGTTTGTTTTGTCGACCAGTTTGGCGGGCATGCAGTCGCTTTACGATTTGGCGATGCCGGAACTCGATTACCCCTGCCTGTTGCAGGGCAGCGCGTCCAAGGGACGTTTGCTGGAGAGATTTCGCCAGACGCCGAATGCGGTATTGTTTGCGACGTCAAGTTTCTGGCAGGGCGTTGATGTGCGCGGCGAGCAACTGTCGTGTGTAATCATCGACAAGCTGCCGTTCGCGGTACCGACTGATCCGATTGTGGCGGCGCGCCAGCGCTACATCGAAGACGAAGGTGGTTCGAGCTTTTTCGAGTACAGCGTGCCGCAGGCAATTATTAGTTTGAAACAGGGGCTTGGGCGGCTGATACGCAGCACCACCGATCGCGGCGTGCTGGCGGTGCTCGACCCGCGGCTGAAGACCAAGAGTTATGGCAGATTGTTTTTGAAGAGCTTGCCGCAGTGTCGGGTGACCAGCAACATCGCTGACATCGCGAGCGTGTTCGAGAATCAGTCCAAAGTCCAAAGTCCAATGTCCAATGTCGCTGGTCTTTGATCTCGACTTTGGACATTGGACTTTGGACGTTAGACTTGCGTCATGCCAGGACTATTTGAAGTAATGATCGAGCGCAACTTCTCAAGCGCGCATCAACTGCGCGGCTATAAGGGGAAGTGTGAAAACCTGCACGGCCACAATTACAAGATTGAGATTTACGCGCGCGGGCGCGAGCTGGATAACATTGGCTTGTTGGTAGACTTTGTCGAACTCAAAGCGGCGGCTGATGAAGTCGTTCAATACCTCGATCATCGGAACATTAACGAACTCGAACCGTTTGTCGAACTTCAACCTTCGGCGGAGAACCTGGCGAAGTATGTTTTAGAGCGGGTGGCTTCGCAGGTCGGTGACGACCGCGTGCAAATCTATAAAGTCAGATGTTTTGAAACGCCGACGAGCGTGGCGACCTATCAGGTCGAGTAGGCAGTAGGCAGTAGGCAGAAAGAATGCGAGGTTGCGCAATCGCCTTCTGCCTTTTGTTTACTGCCACCTGTTATTTACGCTTCGTCAGCCATCGCCGGAATGCTTTGCACAAACACGGGCGTTGGTTCTTCTTGATAGTCCAAAACTCGGAGTGTCTCAGTTCGTTCTGCTCTGGCGGGCTTTCGCATGTAGGGCTTCTCGCAGAATCTAAAGAACAACCAGGCAAAGCCAATTGTTGCCGGCACCACGATCACGAATGCGTTCACCATCGGCGGCAATTCTCGAATCGTAAAGGACCAGGATTCCATGATCACCAGTTCGTGTGTGAGATACAAAGAATAGGAAAAGACACCAACCGTTGCGGCCGCGCCGACGCCTTTCGCCAATAGTTTTCCGATCATCCCGGGCTCGCGCAGTCGTTTTAGCCACGCATGTTCAGCACTGACCACACGATTCACCAGCACAAAGAATCCGAATCCCCACAGCGGATGAATCAGCAGCCAGCCCAGCGTGTGCGGCAACGTATCCTTCTGCGTGATTGGCAACAACTCTGAAACTGTTGAAGCCAAAACAATCGCGGCGCCGCCGAGCCAAAGGTTGCGGCACCAGCGCGGCAGTTTCACTAAACCGAACGCGGCCTCAACCGCAATTGCGCCGAGCGCCCAAGTGAACCAATGAACCGCGGCCGCTTCCGGAACAGGAACGCCGACCCCAGTCGCAACCCAAATCGCGTGACTGAAGAAATACCAGCCCACTCGCGCCGCCGCGCAGATCGCCAAAGTTATTCCCCACCCCCAGCGCTTACGCAAAAACAGCAATAAAAAATAAGCCAGGTAAAGTTGCTCCTCGATTGCGAGCGTCCAGAAAACGCCGTTGATGCTGTAACAGGTGTGCGGATCCAGATTGTGCAGCATCAACAGATGCATCACGACGTCGTAAACAAAAAAATGCGTCACGTTGATGCCGGTGGACAGCGCAGCCATCAGCATGAACAATGCAAACGCCATCAGGTACGGCGGATAGAGACGGCGAATGCGGCGCCTCCAGAACGAACCAAACTGGATGGGCTTTTCGTGGTTCGTAGCCTTCGACTTGGCCCATTGCAGGTGAATGCAGAATCCTGAGATGACGAAGAAAAGAAAGACACCGATGTAACCGAACGAACTCAGAAACTGGATCGCTTTAGCGGGCCAATGGAGAAAGTTTTGCGGAACAGAGTTTGGCGTCTGCGACACCGCGTGATAAAGCACGACGCCGAGGGCGGCAATTCCGCGCAGGGCATCGATGCTCTGAAGACGGCCTGTTGCCGGCAGGGTATTAAGCGGTTTCATCTGCGACGTCGAGGCAAAAATCTACCGGTTTCGCAAATCGGGCGGTCGTACGGATTTCAAAGCGTTAGGCCGACACTAAAGCGGCTACGTCGATATTGTACTTTCTGATTTTGCTGTACAAGCGCGGACGATAGATGCCCAGCAGGTTGGCAGCTGCCTGTTTGTTACCGCCGGTGCGTTGCAGTGTCTTCTCGATCACGAGTCGCTCAATATCTTCGAGCGTCATGTTTGGCGGCACATCCCAACCAGTGCCCGCCGGTGATCCTTCCGGCAGCGAGCCATTATCAAACGGCAAGTCCACAGGCTCAATGCGATTTGCTTTCGCAAGCAAAACCGCGCGTTCGATTACATTTTGTAACTCGCGCACATTGCCTGGCCAGGTATGTGAGAAAAGTCTTTGATAAGCGGCCTGGGAAACGCCGCCGATCGCGCGGTCATATTTCTGCGCATACATTTGCAGAAAGTGTTCGGTGAGCAGTTGAATGTCGTCGCTGCGCTCGCGCAGCGGCGGCACGTGGATGGTGATGGTTGAGATGCGATAGAACAGATCATCGCGCAATAAGCCATCGCGAATGGCGTCAGCGGGCGGACGATTGGTCGATGAGATGAGGCGAAAATCGACGGCGTAAGTTTTTTCCGAACCAATCTTGCGGTAACTGCGCTCCTGCAAAACGCGCAACAGCTTTGGCTGCAGTTCAACCGGCATTTCTGCGATTTCGTCGAGCATTAACGAGCCGCCGGCTGCATGCTGGACCAAACCTTCCTTGTCAGCGTGCGCGCCGGTAAACGCGCCTTTGGTGTGGCCGAACAGTTCCGATTCGATCTGCTCTTTCGGCAGCGCGGCGCAGTTCACTTTGATGAAAGGCTTACGGGCGCGCAACGAATTGTAATGAATGGCGTTGGCGATTAACTCTTTGCCGGTTCCTGATTCACCGACGATCAGAACGTTAGCGTCCGACTTGGCCACTGATTCGATCGTTTCGTAAATCGTTTGCATCGACTTCGCGCCGCCGATGATGTTGAAATATTCCGAGCGCGTCGAAAGCTGGCGCCGCATGTTTGCGTTTTCAGCCAACAGCTCGCGCTGCTTCAAGGCGTTTTCGACCCGCAGGTGAAGTTCCTCGTAATCGAATGGCTTGTCAACAAAATCAAAAGCACCGGCCTTGGTCGCTTCGACCGCTTTGGCAACCGAACCGTGGCCCGTGACGACGATCACTTCCGTGGTCGGCCGTGCATCCTTGATGTGCCGCATGACTTCCAGGCCATCGATGTCCGGCAATTGCAGGTCGCAGATTGCCAGGTGGTGGCCGCCCTGGTCAAACAATTCGATTGCTTCGGCGCCGGTGCTCGCTGTGTCGACTGAATAACCTTCTTCAGCCAAATTCTGTTTCAACGAGTCGGTCATCGTTGGCTCGTCATCAACTATTAATATTCGCACGTCACTCTTATCCACGAAACATCCTCCCCTGAACCGAAACCCTCTTGGTTAACTGATTAAGAATTTACTTTACGAGCGGCAGCCGCACTCGCAAATACCCGTTGCTACGTTCGGCTGAACCGCCGTGTGCCTCGATCACTTTGGCGGCAAGCGAGAGGCGAATTTCGTCCGTCCCGGCAAACGAATGAAAAGGATCGTGATCCACTGAATCCAGTACGTGCCAATCGATTATGCCTTCGCGAGGTTCTTTCGTTACCTCGCTGGTTACGTGCACTCGCAACGGACCTTCCCTCTTTCGCGCCTTAAATAATTTCACTGCGCCCAGCGAAATTGACTTTAGGGATTCCGCCAACAATGCGGAATCGACCTCGGCAATGAGCGGCGCCGCCTCAGTTTCGATGATGATCGCTTGTACCTCGGGCGCTGGATCTGATGCGGCCGCGTTTACGCTCGCAACTACTCCGCGCAGAATCAGCTGAATATCGCTGGCAGCTTGTTTCTTAAGTTCCAAGGGGCGCCCAAAATCCGAAAGCAGCGACAGATCCTCCGCAGTTCGGTCGATACCGGCGATTAGTTTTCCCAATGTCACTAACTCGTCGGCAGGCCGCTCGGCCTTCTCCAGCCGCTTTCGCAGGAACGTGGCATAGAGTTTGAAACCATTTAACTGATTCTTGAGATCGTGAACGATTTGGACCGAAGCCCGTCCGAGTGCCTGCAGGGACTGATTGTCCTCAGATTCTGACAATAATGGCTTCATTTAGATCGGGCGATTTCGCCGGGTTCCCTCTGATCTCTTGGGGGAGTGGTACTGCGGCAGCGATCTGTACCAATTGAAACTCGAACACATTGCGCTCGAAATGTCGTATTTCGGTGCGTGATCTTAGCAAAAAAGGGCGGCGTATTCTAGTGATACAGCGACGCCGCAAAGATGGGGTAGGCAAACTGTGAATGTGACTACGCCATTTACCAACGAAAAAGGGTACACACCGGTGCACGACAGGGAAGATGGAGCAACGGTTTTATTGGTCGAAGACACTGAAGACAACCGACAAATGATGGGGCGCCTGCTTGAGATGAGTGGCTTCAGAGTTGTCGAAGCTACCAACGGCCGGGAAGCAGTTGAAGCCGCCGAGCGGGAACACCCCCAAATAATTCTGATGGACTTGAGTCTGCCTTTCATCGATGGGCTGGCGGCCACCCGCCGGATCCGCGATCTTCCGGGATTGAAAAATGTACCGATAGTTGCTGTGTCCGCCCACGACACCGCCGACTTTCACCATGAGGCACTTGCTGCGGGCTGCGATGCATACCTCACCAAGCCGATCGACTTTTCCGAACTCGAAGAAGTAATGCGCCGCATGATCTCAGCGTCCGATTGACGGGGCTGAGGAAAATTCCAGACTCGGCGAAATCCCGGAAACTATTTCCGGGTATGTTTGTCTAAGGTTGCGGATGCTGGCCACCAGGCATTGCAAAATTGGATTGCCAACAACTAGAATCCATCACCTTCCATGGCTACCGCTGAAAAACAGATTTCAGGACCAGACGACGACTCTCGTCGCAAGTTAATAATCATTGTGGCGGTGATCGCGGCGATAGTGATCGCGGTCGTCTTCTATTTCCTGATGCGCGCCAGCGGTGGCGGCTCGTCCGAACCAGTTTTGGACAATGCGATTCGAGCCGGCTCGCCTCAGTTCACTGAGTTTCAATCAAAGATTGTCGTTGACGAAGTTGAAGCAGACGAGGCAAAGCGAGCGCTGGGCGACATTGTGATGAGTTTGCACGGGACGGTTCGCAACTTCACCGGCCGGACGATAAACGGTTTGGAGATAACCGCAGCAGTCATCAACCATCAGGGACAACCGGTAAAGCAGCGAACGGTGGTAGTCATTCCTTCCAGACAAGCCGAACTTGAGCCGAACAGGACGATGCCCGTTCAGGTAATGTTGGAAGGGATGACGGACGCGGATGATCGAGCGAACATTCGTATGGAAGTAACTGCTTTCAAGTTCAAGTGACCCTTCCGGACGACTGTCTCGCAGCAACAACGCTGCCAGTTTCAATCTATAAAAAGTTCTTCCAGCGACTGCCGCACCGGTTGCACGGTCAAGAGTTTCCCGCCAGATTTGCGCAACGCTGCCAGCACGCTATCAACGTCGCTCTCTTCCTTTAGTTCGACGCGCACGCCGCCGGGAACTGAAGTTACTTGAAAATCAGTGCCGGCCGGTAAATAGGTCTTCAACGTGGCTGCATCGGCGCCGCTGATAATCACTTCTACAAGATTTTGTCCCGCTATCTGCTGCCGCAGCTCGTCAAGATAACCGACATTTGCCAGCCGCCCCTTTTTCAGAATGGCGACGCGGTCGCACAGCACTTCAATGTCCGACAGAATATGCGAGCACATGAAAACCGTTTTGCCTTCGGCTCGCAATTCAGCAATCAGGTCGCGCACTTCACGCCGGCCTATCGGATCCAACCCGCTCATCGGCTCGTCGAGGAAGACTATTTCCGGATTGTTGACCAACGCCTGGGCCAGCCCAACGCGCTGCAACATGCCTTTCGAGAACTTTCGCAACTGCGTATTCCACTTGCTCTCGTCCAACCTCACTCGCGAAAGCAGCATTTTTGCCTGCGCAGTTCGTTCGGTCTTTGAGAGACCGAATATCTCGCCGCAAAACTTTAGAAACTCGAGCGCGCTGAGGTAGTCGTAGAAGTAAGGGTTTTCCGGCAGGTACCCGATGCGGCTGTGCATGGAGACGTCGCTGATGTCATGACCTAGAATTTTCGCGCTGCCGCCGGTCGGAAAGATCAATCTCATTAACAACTTTAGCGTCGTGGTTTTGCCGGCGCCGTTGGCTCCCAGGAAACCAAATATCTCAGCTGCATTAACGGTCAGCGAAAGTCCATCCAACGCCCGCACTTTCTTCTTGCGCCAGAACCCGACTTCGTAGTCCTTCTGCAGATTGTTTATTTCAACGACGCTCATAGGTTGTTACGTAACAAACTCAGGTTGTTTTTGCCGCCAGTTTTAGTTGGGAGGCACTTCGGATTTTGGATCAAGCTCCACTTCGCACTTTGTATTGTTCAAAAGGTAAGCAGTACCCGCCGAATCAAGCGGCGCTCCCGACGCGTCGAGGCGCAAGCGCAAACTGTGAAAGATGGCCTCAAGATCTTTCCATGACGCAGGACAGCGGCCTGTGCGTGAGTGGTAAGCAGCCAGGATTTTTCCCAGGCCCTCTCGCTCGTACGCCGAATCCAAACGCATGAGGTGGCGCCGCGCCATTTCCTTTACTTGTTCGTCTCCAGCTTCCTGGTACATATGCACGTAAATCTCGCGAGCAGTGCCGGGGCTGCCGCCTTCGCCCAGCATCTTGGCTTTCATCGCTTGCATCCAGGGCGGCGCCCCGGGAATCGCAGCGCCACGACCATAGGCATCCGCGGCCGCGCTAAAATTCTTTTGCTGCCAGTAGATATAGCCAAGATGTTGATAGAGCCGCCAGGCAGAAGGGTTGGCAGCGATTCCTTTGTTGATGATGCGAATAGCGTCTGCGACGTTAACCCCGGGAAGAACGATAGCCGCGTATTCGTACGGCTCCAGGAATTCAGGATCTAGACTAGTGGCCGCGTCGAGGAGCGGAGCCAGCAACTTAAGATTCAACGGCGACAGGTTATCCAATCCGATACCCTGGTCCGCGTTCAAAAGTTTGCGACCGACGTATTGAAGCGAACGCATCCAATACCAGTCAGCAGCCAAGCCATTGAATCCCAGACAAACGCGCCTCACCATTGTGCCGGTTAGATAAAGTTGCTCTTCCGCAACCGCGGCACTATTTGCCGGGCGATGCGAATCAAGCCATTGTGATAGGCCGACTACGCTCATCGCCCCGATGAGGACTATTGACAGCAATACGCCGTCACGGCCGGAAGATTTGTTCATCATTTGAAGTTGCGGCGGCTAAAGATCAACGTCGCGGCTGCCAGGATTACCGCGATGTAAATCAGGGAATAGAGAATCGAGGCGCCCGCGTAGGCAGCATTAGGCATCTGTCCGTGAGCTGCCGGAGTGATGAATGTAAGATTCGAGAGATTCGGCAGAAGGTAATAAAGAGATCTAAACAGCCAGCGCGCCCCCATACTGCCCATTGAGCTCGCAAGTCCCTTGAGGTCCGCGCTGAAATGGCCAATGATAAAAATAAAGAATGTGAGCAACGCTGAAAGAGCCGGCGACGAAAAACAAGAGAAGAGCAGAGCGACGCCGGTGAGAATCATCAGCTCAACATATATCAGCAGGATGGCCGGCCAAATGCTCAGCGCCAGCGGATCCAAGCCGCGACTTACATAAAGGAGAGCCAGCGACACGCCGGTTCCCATGACGATTACATTCACCAGCAGGGTCAGGCAAAGACCGAGATACTTTCCTACAAGAAATTCACCGCGGCCCACCGGCTTTGCAAAAATCGCGTAAACGGTTCGCCTTTCAATCTCCTTGTAAACGAGGCCGACTCCGACAAAGATTGCGATGAAGACTCCAAACAACATAATTGCACTCAAACCAAGGTCAACGATTATTTTGCGCTCTTGTCCGTCTGAGAGTTCACCAATGAAAACTGCCGCTCCCGTGAGCAGCAGCACAAACAAAACGAGGTTGTAGAGGACTCGGTCGCGCACTGCCTCGCGAAACGTGTTTCGCGCAATGCTGGCGATTCGTCTTAACGCTCCGGCGCTTCCTGGAGTAATCGCAGGCTTAGTTTGTGCAGGCGCAACCGTCATCTTTCAGTCTAATCAGTTTGAGTTAAGAAATTGCAGATGGTCCACAAGTAATGAAGCTTAGAAAACGCGCACAAAATAACATACTGGGAACAGGAGCCGTGACTTTTGTTCTTATGAACGCGCAAACAATAGAAAATCCGAGAGAGTAAAATAGAAAATAAGAAAGGGGGCGAGAGCGTAATGCTCTGCGCCCCCTGTGAAGAGAGGATAGTCTCTAATCGAACTAGTTGAGAGGACTTCCACTGTTGTTTGCCAAAGCAGTCGTGCTTGCCGCGCCGGTCGTAATCATGCCGGTGGCATCAGACGCGAAATTCCTGGTACCCGTCGCAGCAATGCCGCTGGCCACGGCCGTCGAGGCAGTTGCCAGGTACTGGGATCGGGGCGTGGTGGCATCTGCGGCTGCCGCAAAAGCGTAGCCACTCTTCGGGGC
>JANMKA010000100.1:0-5859 GCA_031371765.1 Blastocatellia bacterium | reverse complement strand
GCGCAACCGGTCTGGGCGGGCCTGTCTTTTCGCGAACGACGTCGGGTAATCCTGCGCGCCCGCGCCCTGCTGCTCGCTGACGCTGACAAGATCGCTCAATTGATTTCTCGGGAAACGGGAAAGCCCGCGGCAGAAGCACTGCCGATGGAGATTGTGCCGACGCTTGCTGCGATGCACTATTTCGCACACGCTGCCGAAAATCTTTTACGCTCGCAAAAAATCGATATTGGGCAATACGGTTTGATGGGCCGGTCGTCGCATCTTATCTTCAAGCCGCTGGGTGTGGTTGGGATTATTTCTCCCTGGAACTTTCCGCTGGCGACTCCTGCTCAAGAAATCGTGATGGCGTTGATGGCCGGGAATTCGGTTGTTTTGAAACCGAGTGAGTTGACGCCGTTGATTGCCTTGGAGATTGGCGAGCTCTTCAAGCGCGCTGGTCTAGCCGGCGGGTTATTGGAAATTCTAACTGGCGATGGTTCCACCGGCGCGGCGCTTGTCGATGCGCGGGTCGACAAGATCATGTTCACCGGCAGTGTAGCCACGGGAAAACGCGTAGCTGAAGCGGCCGCGAAGCACCTAACGCCAGTTGTGCTCGAACTGGGGGGTAAAGATCCGATGATCATTTTGGAGGATGCCGATATCAACAACGCTGCGCGTGGCGCGGTCTGGGGCGCGTTCGCAAATTCGGGCCAGGCTTGCGCTTCCGTAGAACGTTGTTACGTGCAGGAATCCATTGCGGACAAATTCATCGAACGAGTGGTTGCGGAAACCAAAGCACTGAAACAGGGGCTGGGCTCAGACGCGGCCATTGATGTGGGTTCGATGTCGAATGAGCGCCAGTTGCAGATCGTTTCTGATCATGTTGAGGAGGCGAAAGCGCGCGGTGCCCAAGTATTAAGCGGCGGCAGGCGCGCCACTAATCTTCGCGGATTATTTTACGAGCCGACAGTGCTGACGAACGTCGATCATCGTATGACGATCATGCGTGATGAAACGTTTGGCCCGGTCTTACCGGTGATGACCTTTAAGACTGAAGCGGAAGCAATCGAGCTGGCGAACGACAGCCCCTACGGCCTGACGGCGAGCGTGTGGACCAAGGACATCGCAAAAGGTAAACGGATAGCCGCACTGGTTCACGCCGGCACTGTAATGGTGAACGAAGTGGTCTACACCCACGGCATCGCACAAACACCCTGGGGCAGCATCAAGGAAAGTGGCTACGGCCGCACGCATGGCCGCATGGGACTGCTGGAGTTAGTGAATGCTCAACACGTCCACGTCAACCGGATCTCTTTTCTTCCCGATCTCTGGTGGTTTCGCTACAGCCCTCGAGGCGCAAAACTCTTTGGTGGTCTTGCTAAAAGATTTACTACCGGCAGCATGATGCGAACTTCAATGCTGCTTCCCCAGATGGTTCGGCGCTTATTCGAGCGTCGTTAGTGCCGCGTTCCGACAGTTCCTTCAATTTTGGAATAAAAAAAGCGAGGTCCTTTTGGGGACCTCGCTGGATGTGAGTCAATCACAAAAAGAGTTCGCTTATTGGTCGTACCGGTGATCGCAGCCAGGGCAGCGAGCTGCAGCTTCTTGGGTCCAATAAACATGAGTAACGGTTTTACTGCCGTCTGAATTTCCGCGTTCATATGTAGAACTGCGGCCATTCGCAGATTGGCTTACGAGCATTCCCCAGCTGTTTGGGTCGTTTGTAACTTCCGAATTCGAAGCAGTCGTAATAGCGGCTACGGTAGTTGTGCTATCGAGGTGCTGATAGATAATGCTTAATTCCTCGAAGTCGTGCGCGTTTGGTTTAGTACTTAGGGTGCTGCCAGCATTGGCGCCGGTGTTTGAGAAGTAGTCCATGCAGCTATTTTGCGAGCTGCCGTCCGTCGATTGATGATCGAGACCGAAGGTGTGCGCAACTTCCTGGCACATCACGTGTTCTCGCTCATTGGTATTGTTATACGTCGATGTGTCGAAGTAAGTGTCGTTCATCTTCGCCGACCCCTGCGTAATGTGGGTGCCGCCGGTAATGTTAATTGACGCTAGTCCCAACCAGCCATTGTTACCATATCTACCGTTACAGACCTGGGTAGTGCCAGCCACCATCGAGCAGCGTTTGTTAGAGGTGCCGGCCACGATTGCCGTTATCACCGGACTATTCCCGGAGTTCCAGTCACTCGACGTTTGTGCGAGATGAGAACTCCAGTCGGAGGTTGTTAGGTTATTGCCGAGTTTAAGGGTAAACGGGTTGGAGGTGCGCGCCCAATGATAGCCGCCCCAGGAATGGTTTGCGGAAACGACGGACGCCAGGATCGCTACGGTGGTCAAAACCACTGCAGCCAGAAGCGTACGTCGGCGAGAACTTGTGACCATCAGTCTAATTTCCTTTCAGATGTAAGGTTTGTAACCCGAGCCCTACCACCGAATCGCTCCCACGCGAGAGGTGAATAGAACATTGATGATGCGATTACGATATTCCCCCCGCTCGGCTATGTCAACGAATTTTCGGTAATGGGGTGATTGGGCTTCTGACGGTGACATTTGGTACCAGCAAGTCTTAGTGGATGGCGCTTCCTCATTTCTTCAAAAGCGAAAAGTTGATGGTGCTGTACGTTGGCGCGAGCGAGTCCGCCCTCAATGTCCTTACCACTCTCGGCGCAATTGCCGGCGGTTAACCCACCCTTAACTCCGCGCGGTTGCGCCCCGGATCACCGCCCGGTAAATGGGCTGGGAGTATTGTGTTTGTGGAAACTATTCAGACGCTCACGGGCAACTCGAACGAGCAACTAGCTGGATCAGCGTCGGTAGTGCAACCGAAACACAATACTCGCGCCACTGATGGCTACTACCATCAATCGTAGAAAGGTATATACTGCCTGCGCTACGCCCCTAGTGCGCGGAGTTTCTTAATCATAATTCGTTCAATAACCCAACTCCTTACAGTTTCACTGTTCGCAGTGTGCATTTGCAATTTTTGCGGCCCGACGCGCCCCACTCGCGAAGGGGTTTATCAATCTAGCCCTTGGAAATAGGAAAGGAAATCGAAGATGCGGACAAGATGGCTCATCGTAATCACAGCAACTCTGCTGCTAGGCGTATTAATGTTGCTTCCTCGGATAAGTGAGGCGGGTCGATCAAACTGGCATGGTGAAACGGCCGGGCCGGTCAACCCTGATCCGAATGTCACTCAGGGCCCCGATCAAAGAGCTGACATTTCAGTCGTTGCCTCGTACCACAACGACACTTCGAAACCGCTGCGCGAAATTAAACCACATCCACTAGTGCCGAAAGCGGTTCACGAGAACGAGAATCCCAGGATTCCCAACAAGCACAAAGACGAAGCCGATCCGGTTGTGCAAAGCCGATTCAGCGACTTGACCAGTCTGATGACGGTGAACATGCCCAGTCCTCTGCTCAACTTTAACGGCATTGGATTCCCGGGCGTGGCGTGCAACTGCGCGCCTCCTGATACAGATGGTGAAGTGGGCGCGACCCAGTACGTGCAGATGGTCAACGAAGGCTTGCAGGTTTTTGACAAGACCACGGGCGCATCGGTATTGGGTCCGGTTGGTATCACGACACTTTGGAGTGGTTTTAGCGGTCCCTGCGAAACCGCCGGCGATGGCGACCCGGTGGTGCTCTACGATCAACTTGCCAACCGCTGGGTCATCAGTCAGTTTGCGGGCTCGGGGGTTCCGACTGACGAGTGTATCGCGGTATCTACTACTAGCGATGCTACCGGCAGTTACAACCGCTATGGCTTTCACCTCGGCTCAAACTTTTTTGATTACCCGCATCTCGGCGTCTGGCCCGATGCTTATTACATGAGCATGAACATTTTCAATTCGTCTGGTACAGCTTTCCTGGGCCCACAACCATTCGCTCTTGATCGCGCCAAGATGCTTGCCGGTTTACCCGCGACTTTCGTTACCACCGGAATTACGGGTGGGTCGGGCGAGGAAGTTTACCTGCCTGCCGATCTGGATGGCTCAATCCTGCCACCCGCAGGCGCGCCGGCATCGTTTGTGGAATTTCCTGGCGGCGGCAGCTTTAGAGTTTTTCACTTCCACGTCGACTTTGCTGCTCCGCTTAACTCGACGTTTACTTTGTTCGCCAGTCCTGCCTCGGCGGGTTTCACCGTCCGCAGTGGCGGGATACCGCAACTGGGAACAACCTCGACGTTGGATCCGATTGGCGACCGGCTAATGTTCCGGGTAGCCACACGCTTCTTCTCTGATGGTCACGAATCGGCGGTAGGCAACTTTACCGTCAATTCGAATAGCGTGGCATCGCCGCGTTGGTTCGAATTGCGTAACGTGACAGCAGGCCCGGTGACGGTGTTCCAGCAGGGCACTTATCAACCGGACACCACCCATCGCTGGATGGGCAGTGCGGCGATGGACCAGCAGGGAAACCTAGCCCTCGGCTGCAGCGCTTCCAGCGGTTCGATCAATCCGCAGATTCGCTACGCGGGTCGACTGTTTGGCGATCCGCTAAATACTTTGCCCCAGGCTGAGGTAACTCTGTTTGCCGGCACCGGTAGCCAGGTCGGCACGAGCAGCCGCTGGGGCGATTACAGCGACATGACAATTGATCCAGTGGACGACTGTACGTTCTGGTACACGCAGGAGTATTACGCAACGACCACAACCTTTGCCTGGCGCACGCGCGTCGGCTCGTTCAAGTTTCCTGGCTGTGGCGGGTCGCCAACGCCGACGCCGACACCTACTCCGACGCCAACGCCGACGGCGACACCTACTCCGACGCCAACGCCGACGGCGACACCGACGCCGACACCTACTCCAACGCCGACTCCTACTCCGACGCCAACACCTTCACCGGTGCCAAACGCTCCGAGTAACCTGACGGCGACGACGGCTTCGGCAAGCCAGATCAACCTGTCGTGGACTGATAATTCCGGAAACGAGACTGGCTTCCTGATAGAGCGCTGCACCGGAAACGGATGCACCAACTTTGCGCAGATAGCATCGGTAGGGGCAAACGTCACCAGCTTCGCGAACATGGGACTGTCCGGCAACACGTTCTACAATTATCGTGTGCGGGCCTTTAATGGAGCGGGAAACTCTGGTTATTCAAATAGTGCCAGGGCTAAGACCTCTAACCACTGAGACGCAAGTTGACGTAAGCAGTCTCAGCAACATTTGAGTCTGCCGTAAATGAGCTGGGCCGCTCGATCAGATTTCGAGCGGCCCTGTTCTTTTAAATAGCCCCGCTTGATCTCGTCAGCATGCGCCTTTAGGATTGCGCCTTTGAATTGACAGCAAACCGAGGTTATTCGAGTTTTGTGGAAATCATTCATGCACGGGCGCGAACGCGCCGCCCATGAACGGGACAATAATCGCCTGGTGCGGCCGTTTGCTTGGGGCCTATCATTCATCATGGACCATGTGAATGGCGCTGACCCGCGCGCGGTGCTCAAACAATATATTCACCAGGCGATGGCCAACAGCGAAGAGTTTTACGCGTTGCCTGAAATTGCTGACTTTGAATTGAGCGGCGATCAGTTAACCTGGACCAGCGCTATTCACACGCCTGATGCGGAAAATACTTTGGCGCGCGCGCGCTATTTCCCAGTTAAGGAAAAGCGAGCGCGCCAGCCGAAAACGGCTGTGGTAGTTTTGCCGCAGTGGAACGCGCAGCCGGAAAGCCACGTCGAAGCTTGCCGCATCTTTAACTTCATTGGCAGGTCGGCGCTGCGTTTGACGCTGCCGTATCACCAGGAACGTCGCCCGGCGGATCTTGAACGCGCCGATCATCTGGTCAGCACGAATGTTGGCCGCACGATCCAATCGATGCGGCAGGACGTGCTTGATACTCGAGCGGCGGTGCGCTGGCTCAAAA